>CAJLWS010000006.1 GCA_905210385.1 uncultured Eubacteriales bacterium
TCACCGGCTGCCAGGACACAGCGGCTGAGCCCACCCCCACTGGCATCGTCTATGACGATGCCGCGGTAGCGGGCGGCTGGGAGACCCTGAGCCGGGAGGAGATTGAGGAAACCCTGAACCAGCAGGTGGAGGCGAGGTACATTAATATCAGTATGAACACCTCCCCCATCTTTGCCGATGGCCAGGCTCAAGGCAGCCTGATGATCGTCGCACGCTTTGTTTCTTATTAATCTGCGTAAAAATACGCAATAAGGACAAGGCAGATTTCTCAAGAGAAATTGGAACGCTCATGTTTATTCAGCAGGGGCAGAACTTGCCTGACCCGGTGTGACGGGAGACAAAACGCGAATACTCCGACGTGCAGACTTGCAGTGCCATACGGTCTGTACGAAGCTTGCTGAAGAGCGGATACGCAGTTTGAGATGGCTGTATTCCGCGGGATGCAGATTGGCCACGTTCAGAATGTTTTGTTGCAACCGACAAGACAAGTGGAAATATGATAAATTTCTGAAACACCGTGCGGTTTAATGCCCAGAAAATAAGGGGCGTTTTTATGCATCACTATGTTGTTGCTTTTCCGCCTCGTCATAATGGAACCTCACTGTTTGTGGCTGCTCTTGATTCCGTGTTATGACCTGAGCTTTCCACTTGCAGAGTAAGCGGAAAATGTAAGCCCATATAAAGCCACACAGCGCCCGGGATCCCCAGGCGCTGTGTGCGCTGCGCATGATTTTACCAAGCGGTCCCTAAAGTCCCAGCCGTTAGGGATGGGGACATAAGGCCCACCTTTTTCTTAGGCTCTCCCGTCTTCTGCCAGCTGGGATCTCAGCCGTAGAATTCCCTCCGCCAGCACCGTCTCCCGCTGGGCCGGGTCAATGTCCAGCCCTTCCAGGATATAGGGCACGCACTCCGGAATGCCCAGCATGGCCCCCAGAGCCTTCACATAGGCAAAGCCCAGGTGCTCCTCCCCCACATAGCCGCCGCAGGTGGAAAAGTAGAGCAGCCGCCGGGCCCTGCAATGGCCCACGCATTGCCCCTCCCGGGTATAGCCGAAGGTCAGTCCGGCCACGCTCACCTGCTCCAGGTACACCTTCAGCAGGGAGGGGAAGGACAGGTCCCAGAAGGGGGCGGCGATGAGGATCTCCTCCGCGTCCCGGAACTGCCGGGCCAGATGGAACAGGACGTGGTCAAACCGCCCTTCGGCGCTCAGCCTGTCCCGCAGGGCCAGGGTTTCCCAGTCCAGGGGGCGCAGGCCCAGCCGGGCCAGCTCCACCATCTCCACCCGCTCCGGGGTGGCCGCCTCCAGGTAGGCCTGATAGTACCTCCGGGTGGCGGAATCTTCCCCCCGGGGGCAGCAGTCGATGACCAGCATATCCCTCTCTCCTTCCTACTGCCTACGCTTCAGGCACAGCATGGTGATATCGTCAAACTGGGGGGCTTCCCCTACGAATCGGTCGATATCCCCCTTTACCTCCGCCAGCAGGCTTCGGGGGTTCCCCTCTGGCCGGGCATTCAGAGCCGTCAGCATCCGGTCGGTGCCGTACAGCGTGTTGTGGGCGTCGGTGGCCTCGGTCACCCCGTCGGTATAGAGGAACAGGGTGTCCCCCACTGCCAACTCCAGTTCATACTCCTGGTAGCGGGCGCTTTCCAGCCCTGCCAGCACGAAGCCGTGCCTGTCCTTGTAAAGTTCAAAGTGGCCGTCCCCCCGCCGCAGGGCGGGATATTCGTGACCGGCGTTGGCGGCAATGAGTTTTCCGGTGGGGATCTCGTAGATGCCCAGCCAGACGGTGACGAACATCTCCGCTTCGTTGTTCTCCA
Organism: uncultured Eubacteriales bacterium; assembly: GCA_905210385.1. Classification (GTDB taxonomy): domain Bacteria; phylum Bacillota; class Clostridia; order Oscillospirales; family Oscillospiraceae; genus Enterenecus. Next base: position 1,819 of record CAJLWS010000006.1, read on the forward strand.
GCAGCTGACCGTTCACTTGCTTCAGCACCTGGGCGGGGGTGAGCCCGCCCTGGGCCGCGTTCTTCAGCAGGGTTTTGGCGGTCACCATGAACAGGGCGGCCGGCACCCCCTTACCCGACACGTCGGCGATGACCAGAGCCAGGTAGTCGTCGTCCACCAGAAAGAAGTCGTAGAAGTCGCCCCCCACCTCTTTGGCTGGAGTCATGCTGGCGTAGATGTCAAACTCCGGCCGCTCTGGGAAGGCGGGGAAGATGCTGGGCAGCATGGAGTGCTGGATCTGAGTGGCCACGTTCAGCTCCGCGCCGATCCGCTCCTTCTCCCGGCTGTCCGCCTCCTGCTGGCGCAGCAGGCCGTGGGTCCGCCGGCACAGGGTGAGGCCGATGAGGTAGATCACCACCAGCACCACCGCCCGGGGCAGGTAGTAGAAATTGAATACCCGCACGGGGATATCGTTTCCCGCCGCGATGGCCTGCCGCATATAGTCCAGGCGGAGGGCCGCGCCGTTGACCTCCTCATTGCTGAGCATCATGTTGGAGTCCCACACCCCCAGGATCAGTCCCAGGTATACCGAGAGCAGCATGCACACCAGCACCCCCAGCAGGGTGAAGCGGGTGAACCGGGGGGAGTAGTAGTGGCAGGAGAGGATGATGGGGCAGGCCCAGGCCAGCACCAGCTGCGTGGTGAGGGCACCGGCCAGAATGCCCACCCCCAGCAGGAAGCAGCCCATACAGGCGTACTTCAGGTACCGGTAGGGAAGCCTCCACACCCGTACCAGCAGGGTAGCCAGCAGGAAGAGCAGGATGCCCGCCGGCATGACCAGATTCATCAGCAGTGGATCTATGATGAAAAAGCCCAGCAGGTTCAGCCCCCACATGAGGGCGGCCACCACCGCGGCCACCCGCATGCAGAAGGCCACGTATCGGTTGGCGTCCTCCTCATTGCGCCGGAAGATGTCTTCGTGCTCCATGGTACCAGATTCACCAGCTTTTTTCCAGAGTCAGAATGTTGAAGCCGTCGGCATACTCATAGGAGACCCGGTCCATGCTCTTCTTCACCATGAAGATGCCCAGCCCTCCGATGTCCCGTTCCTCGGCGTCCAGGGTGGTGTCCGGGTCGGCCTGTTGGGTGGGGTCGTAGGGCCGCCCATTGTCCACGAACCGGAGCGTCACCCGGCCGTCCGACACCTCGCAGCCCACGGTGGCCGCGGTGGCCCCGCTGTACCGGGCGATGTTGGAGAAGATCTCATCCACCGCGATATTGACCTGGGCCACCACCTTCCCCGGCGCCTGATGGGCGGTGAGCTCCTCCTCGAAGAAGGCGCTCACCCGCCCAATGCTGTCCAGGCTGGGGCTCACTCTGATCTTTTTCATCGTGTCCTCCCCCGTGTCCCGGCGCTGGATGGCCAGCATGGTGATGTCGTCAAACTGGGGCGCCTCCCCCACAAAGCGGTCGATGTCCGTCTTTACCTCCGCCAACAGCCTTCTGGGGACGGCCTGGCCGCAGCCGTTCAGGGCCGTCAGCATCCGGTCGGTGCCGTACAGGGTATTGTGGGCGTCGGTGGCCTCGGCCACCCCGTCGGTGTACACGAACAGGGTGTCCCCGGGGTTCAGCTCCAGCGTATACTCCCGGTATCGGGCATTCTCCATCCCCGCCAGCACAAAGCCATGCCTGTCCTTGTAGAGCTCAAAGGTCCCGTCCCCCCGCCGGAGAGCGGGATACTCATGGCCCGCGTTGGCCGCCGTCAGCCGACCGGTGGAGATCTCGTAGATGCCCAGCCACACGGTGACGAACATCTCCGCCTCATTGTTCTCGCACAGCTGGTTGTTCACCTTCTCCAGCACCGCCTTGGGGGACAGGCCGGTCTGGGCCGCGTTCTTCAGCAGGGTCTTGGCGATCACCATGAACAGGGCAGCCGGCACCCCTTTGCCCGACACGTCGGCAATCACCAGAGCCAGATGGTCGTCGTCCACCAGGAAGAAGTCGTAGAAGTCGCCCCCCACCTCCTTGGCGGGGGTCATGGTGGCGTAGATGTCAAACTCATTCCGGTCGGGGAAGGCGGGAAAGATGCAGGGCAGCATATCCGCCTGGATCTTCGCCGCCACATCCAGCTCTGCCCCGATGCGCTCCTTCTCCGCCGTCACCCGGGACAGGTTGTCGATGTAGCTGTTGATATCCTGCTCCATCTTCTGGATGGACCGGGACAGGTTTTCAATCTCGTCCCCCGTGTGGATCTCCAGCCGTGAGATGGCGGAGGCTCCCTCCCGGCGCTCCCGTTTGTCCGAGACAAAGGCCCCGGCCGCCGCGGACAGCCGGTTGATGGGCCGTACCACCGTGCGGGTGATGGCCAGCACCAGCAGCACGGTGAGCACCAGCGCCGCCCCGGCCAGGATCAGCAGCAGCTGGGTGAGGAATTCGTAGCGGTCCTGCATCACGTCGTTCATGGAGATGTCCACGTAGGCGTTGGCGATCACCCGGCCATCCTCGTCGGTGATGGCCGCCGCCGCAGAGCACAGCCAGCCGTACTCCGGATAGTTGGTGATGTAGGCGGGGAAATCATAGACGCCCTGCTCCATCAGGCTGAGATTGCCCGCCTCGATGTCGTCACAGTCCCCGGGCAGACAGGCGTCATTCGGGTCGGAGGCGTCCACCAGGTACACCGCCTTGCCGGTGGCCTGGTCCATATAGCACAGATACAGCGACTGGATACCGTTGTCCTGGCGGATCTGCTCTAACACATCCAGCACCCCGGCATACTCCTCCGACTGGACCACCCCGTCAAAGGCGGCGTAGTAGGCGTCCCAGTCCGACTGGGTAAAGCTGTCAAAGTCGGGCGGGGTATCCTCCTGGACGCACTGGGCCCGGTAGGCCTCCATCACCCCGTCGGTGAGGGCCTGCACCTGCCCCTTGTCCAGCATGGACGCCGTGGTCCTGGCCAGGTTCATGGTCAGCGTCTCATAGTGGGTGTCCATGGTGTTGGCGTAGACGGTATAGCTCACCAGCACCGCGGTGCAGGCGATGACCAGTGCCACGGCCAGCACCACGCCGATCATCTTGACCTTCAGGGAGAGCCTGATTTTGCCCATGTCCCATCCTCCTCTCAGATGCGCACCACCAGGCTGTTGAAGCCCTGGTAGTGCCGGTAGAAGAAATCCTTGGCCTGCTGCTTGATCACCAGCATGCCCATGGCGTCCATATCAAAGTCCCCACCCCTCCCCGCTTTTTCCGTCTCCAGGGAAAAGGGGTCGAAGGATACGGCGTTGTCCCGGATGTGCAGCTCGAACTCCCCATCTTCCAGGGCCACCAGGGTCACCTGGATCTCCCCGTTGGGGATCCTGTCCAGGGCGTTGGTGATGATGGCCATGCACACCTCTTCCGCCGCCATGGTGACGAAGTACTGCTGGCGCACTGTGGCGCCCCACCGCTGGCAGAACGCCTCGATGCCGTCGTTCAGCCGGGAGATGTCCCGGCTGTCCCCCCGGATGGTCAGGCTGAACACCCGCTCGGGGTCAAAGGCCGCCCTCCGGCGCCGGCTCAGCCGCCGCCACAGCAGGAACAGGGCCAGGGACACCACCTCCGTGACGGGATACAGCCACCAGAACCCCTCCAGGGAGGTGAGGGAGAACACCGCCGTGCAGGGCAGCAGCACCACGCACCCCCGCAGCAGGGCAATGAAAAAGGCGCTGCGCTCCTCCTCCACCCCCTGGTAGTAGCTCTCCAGCAGGATGCTCACCCCGGCAAAGACGCCCCCCAGGCAGAACAGCCGCAGGGCCAGGCTGCCCAGACCGATCAGCGCCTGCCCATGCAGGCCGAACACCCCGCACAGGAAACCGGGAAACAGGCAGATGAGCACCGTGGCCGCGCCCCCCGCCGCGCTCCCCCAAATGAGGCTCAGCCGCCTGGTCCTCAGGGCCGCGGCGGCGTTCTTCTCCCCGTGGAAGGTGCTCACCAGGGGCTGGGCCGCCTTGGCCGTGCCGTCATACAGGTAGAGGATCAGATAGGAGGCGTTCTGAACCATGTCGAACACCGCCACCCCGTTCTCCCCCGCCAGGTTCATGAGCACGTTGTTGGCGATGAGGAGGAACACCATCTGGAAGATGTACTGGGACGAGGTGGCAAACCCGGTGCGGAAGCACCCCAGCACCTCCCCCACGTCCGGCTTGGGCAGGGCGGGGCGCAGCAGGTGCTTTCTGGAGAACAGGCCGGGCAGGTAGCAGGCCACCGACACCACCAGCCCGAGGAGGGTGGCCAGAGCGGCGCCGGTGGTGCCCAGGTCCAGCCAGAGCACCAGGACCACATTGCACAGGATGTCCACCCCGTTGCCCAGCAGGAAGCCCACGCTGGCCAGCCGTTGGTTGTCGTCGCTGCGCAGGAAGTAGCCCAGCATATAGCTGAGGAAAAAGAGGGGGGCGCCCAGGGCGATGATGCGCACATAGCTCCGGCTGGCCCAGTACAGCGCCCCGTCCCCCTCCCGGGTGCCCAGCAGCCCCAGCACCCCGTCGGGGAAGAGGTTGACCACGGCGGCGATGGCCAGGCTGACCAGCAGCCCTGCACCCATCACCCGATTGAAGCAGTCCGCCGCCTCCTTGGCCCGCCCCTCCCCCAGCAGCTGGGAGTAGCGCACGCTCCCCCCGATGCCCAGGCCGTGCATGAACACGTTGAACACCATATAGAGGGGCAGGCTCAGACTGATGGCGGCAAGCCCTGTGGCCCCCATCCGCTGGCCCACCACCACCGCGTCCGCCATGTCCGCCAGGGCCAGGCCCAGAGATGAGGCCAGGGAGGGGAGGAGCAGGCGGCGGAACATCCGGGCGGCAAAATGGTCTTTCATCCGTTCCACAGGGGCCTCGCCTCCCAGATCTCGCTTTTCGCCGCGGGGCACAGCCGGTTCTTCATCTGGCGCAGGCCCGGGATGCCCAGATCCTCCTCCAGATTGACCGCGGCGCAGTCCAGGCGCCGGAACAGCTCCCGCTTGGCGTAGTAGGACACCCCCTGGGCGGTGGGCACGCTCTTGGCCACCGCCAGGTCGAACAGGCCGGGGGCCAGAAAGAATCCGGCGGACACCGCCGTGGGCCGCCCGTCCAGGTAGAGGACGATCCCCGTCACCTCCAGCTCCCGGCGCAGCAGAAGGGCCTCCTCGTCCACCCGGTCGTCCCGCAGGCCGCAGTCGTCAAACCGGCAGTGACCGTGTTCCCACCGGCGGATGATATCCAGCGCGTCGGCCAGGGTGTCCTCCCCTAAGGGCCGGGTCTCAGGCCGGTACTCCCGCTCCACCTTGTGCACCTGGGTGCGCAGGTTGGCATAGGTTCCCCCTGCCAGGGCCAGATGCCCTGCCACATCATAGAGATACTCATCCGCTTCCGGCGCCCGGCGCAGCTGCCACTGGCCGGGAAAGCGGTCCTCCAGCCAGGCGGCGTCTTGCCCCCGGAGATAGCACAGGGAAAATCCCGGCTCCTCTCTTCCCCGGGCCACAAAGTCCGCCACCGCGCGCTCTCCCCCGCAGGGGAAGAACCATGCATTTTCCCCCTGCCAGAGGCAGCGCGCGGTGAACATATCCGGGGTGAGCAGCAGGGACAGTCCCATCTGCTCCCGCCAGAGGTACAGTGAGGCAAAGGCGTGGGAGGCCAGGCTGTGCCCGTACCGCACCCGCAGCCCCTCCACCGCCTGCTTTTCCTTCAATGTGATAGGCTGTGTCTCCATTGTCTACAGATTCCTGATCCTCTCTGCCCGGATAAATCCCCCCCGCACCGGGAAGGGCTGGGCCTTGTTGTCCCCGGCCTCCGCCCGGCCGCCGATGAGCTCAGTGCGGCGCTCTCCCGCCCGGTAGACGCACTCATAGCCGTAAAAGGCCCGGAGGATGTGGTCGGCCTGCTCCACATCCATCTCCGGGGTGACCGTCCAGTCCTCCTGGGTGGGGGAGGGCCAGTAGTCTCCCTCTCCCTGTGCTTTGGCCTGGGCCAGCAGGCCGGGAAGGTCGGTCACCAGCCGGTGCACCATGCCGGGCGCCCGCTGGTACACCTGCTCCATGTAGCTCTGCAGGGTCTCCCCCCGGCGGATGGGGAAGGTCTCCTCCAGGAGGATGTCCCCCCGGTCCAGCTCCGGGGCCATTCTGTGGGCGGTGATCCCCCCCTCCGGCAGCCCCCGCAGGAGGATCACCGGCATGGGCCAGGGGCCCCGGCCCATAGGCAGGGGGGCGGGGTGGAAGTTGACCATGGGCAGCGTGGGGGACACGGGGACACGGTAATAGTACCCGGCGCACAGGAGCAGATCGCACGTGCGCTCCAGCTCCTTCAGGTCCTCCCCGGTCAGCCGCTCCATGGTCCAGGGAATGCCGCGCTCCCGGGCGGTGGCGATGACGGCGGTGTTGAACTCTGTCACATTATCGGTGGGGCAGGTAAAGAGCTTCACCACCCGGCACCCCTCCCGGAGCACTGCGTCCAGCACAGGGTGGAGCAGGTCGATCCCCAGATAGGCCACATTCATGGCGAAAGCCATCCCCTTTCCCTCAGTCAGTTCCGTGATTTCCTGCAGTTGACGCCCACGCTTCTTCGGTTTACCCACGGAGCGGCCGGCGCTCCCGGTCCCACCGGGTCGCCTTGAACAGGTAGAGGGTCATGCAGGCGGCGGCGAACACCGCCCCCACCGGGTAGGAGATCCCCTGGGAGAGGCGGAGCCCCTCCTCCGCCATCAGGATATAGGTGCAGGACACCGCGGACATAAAGGTGGCCGGTAGAGCGCATATCAGGGAATGCCACCATTTCTCCCCATGCCGGGCCAGATACATGGCTGCGGCCCACAGGGTGATCATGGCCAGGGTCTGGTTGCTCCACGAGAAGTACCGCCAGATCACGTCAAAGTTCAGCTGGGTCAGCAGCGCGCCGGCCAGGAGAAGGGGCAGGGTGATAGCCAGCCGCTTGCCCAGATTGGACTGGTCGATCCGGAACCAGTCGGCGATGGTCAGCCGGGCGCTGCGGAATGCGGTATCCCCAGAGGAGATGGGGCAGACCACCACGCCAATAATGGCCAGCGCACCGCCGACAACGCCCAAAAGGGATACGGAGATGTCGTACACCGTGCCCGACTGCCCCAATTCGGTCAGCGCCTGCTGCAAGCCGCCGGTGGTTTCGTAAAACGCCACCCCCGCCGCCGCCCACACCAGGGCGATGACGCTCTCGGCGATCATGGCGCCATAAAACACCTTGCGGCCATCCTTTTCTGTTGTTATGCACCGCGCCATCATGGGGGACTGGGTGACGTGGAAGCCGGAGACGGCGCCGCAGGCCACCGTGACGAACATAAACGGCCACACCGGCAGACCGTCCGGATGCAGGTCTGCAATCACCAGCTCCGGCAGGGTGTAGCCCCCGGCTACCAGCCCGCCGATAATCCCCACCACCATCAGCAGCAGCACGCACCCGAAGAGGGGGTACAGCTTGCCGATGAGCTTGTCAATGGGTAACAGCGTTGCCAGCAGGTAGTAGATCAGGATGACCACCACCCAGAACTGGGTGTCCATCCATTCCGGAGTGAGTCGGGCGATCAGCGCGGCGGGGCTGGTGGTGAATACAGCGCCCACCAGCACCAGCAGGATCACAGAAAATACCCGCATGATCTGCTTGGCCGCTCCACCCAGGTATTTGCCCACGATCTCGGAGACGGATGCCCCGTTCATCCGCACGGAGATCATGCCGCTCATGTAGTCGTGGACGGCACCCCCTAAAATGGAGCCGAATACGATCCACAGAAATACCACCGGCCCGAACACTGCGCCCATCAGGGGGCCGAAGATCGGGCCGGTGCCCGCGATATTCAGCAGCTGGATCAGGAAGACCCGCCAGGTTTTTATGGGCACATAGTCCACACCGTCCGGGTGCTCCATTGCGGGCGTCGGCCGATCATCCGGGCGAAATACTGTTTCGGCCAGCCGCCCGTATAACCAGTAGCCGGCAAGAAGCAGGATGATGGCACAAATAAATGTGATCATGACGGATTCACCTCAGGTTTGCGTAGGAAATTGTACAAAAATTTAGCCAACGGGGGAGGTCTGCCGACCAGCACACGGTTGCCGCCTGGCCAACAGAGGTGCGCAGCAGGCGAGCGTCAGTCCCCGATGTCGGTGTGGCCCTGCTCAAACTCCCACTGCAGGCCGTACTTGTCCAGGAAGTAGAAGTACCGCACCTGGCTGAGGATCTCCGCGGTGTCCACGTTCCGCTGGTCGGTCTCTCGCAGATCCTGGTCGAAGAAGCGCACCTCCTCCGGGGTGGTGGGGCTGATCTGGAACACCCGGTACCGGCCGCTGTCATTGATGAGCCGGGTATCCGGCATGGCCTTCACGTGGAGGAAGGCCTGCTCGATGTTGGTCACCTTCAGGGCCACATGCCGGGCGCCGGACACGTCGTTGGCGGCGAAGAACACCGGTTCCTTCCGCCCCTGGGGATGGTGGTACTCCATCAGCTCCAGGGTGAGCCGGGCGCCGGGGATGTTGAGGAAGGCGATGGACACCTCCCCCTGGCCCGCCTCCTCCAGGAAGCCGGCGGCCTGGAAGAATCCCCGGTTCCTCCAGTGGGGCAGGTAGTGGTCGGGAATGGCACCCAGCAATCGGCGGTAGTAGGCCACTCCCTGCTGGAGGTCGTCCACGAAGATGCAGACGTGGGACAGGCCGGTAAACCGGGGCAGGGCCGCCTTGGCCGGCGGGTCAAACCGCTTGCGCACCACCAGCTCCACCCAGTTGTTCTTCACCGACACCACCACGTCGTCGGCCAGCCCGGTGAGGATGGATCGTTCCAGCCCGTCCGACTCCCGCTCCTGCTCCGTCCGGCTCTTGGTATAGGCGGACAGGGACCACACCGGCATGCCCGTCAGGGCCGCCCCGGCATAGGACCCCACGAAGCCCCCTTGCATGGACTGATAGAGCTGGGGGTACTCCCCGCTGCTGAGCAGGCCGGACAGCAGAGCGCTGATCCGGTTGCGCAGCCCTTTCACCGGGGCGTTCGCCCGGGCTCGGGACGCCTCCAGGAAGGCCGCCTTCTCCGTCTCGTCCATGGGGGCCACGGCGGTGAGGTGGAGCTGGCACTCGCCCCCCTCCCACTCCATCCACAGCGTCCCCCGGCAGCTGGTGAGGATGTCGGTGGTCATGGCAATGGCCTCCTCGGTGAGCAGGCGCATCCGGTTGACCTGCTCCCCTTCCAGCCCCGCCTCCCGGCAGGCCCGCTCCACCTCCTGGATCGCCTCCACGGCGCAGCTCAGGCTGTTGGTCAGTTTGATCTCATTGGATTTCATCATTCCATCCCCTATACTGGAAAATTCTCTTCGCCGCCGCAGCGGTGCGCCGCTGCTCTCTACGGCTCAATGGTCAGAATGTCCACAAAGCCGGTGACCTCGAAGACCTCCTGAATGGTCTCATTCACGTGGCGAACCACCATGCTCCCCTGTTTGTTCATGGTCTTCTGGGCCGCCAGAATCACCCGCAGTCCGGCGGAGGACAGGTACTCCAGCTTCTCAAAGTCCAGCGCCAGCTCGGTCACGCCGTCCAGGGCGCCGGACAGCTCCCCCTCCAGCTGGGGGGCGGTGGTGGTGTCCAGCCGGCCCTCCAGGGCCAGGGTCAGCTTGCTGTTTTGCTTGTTCTTGACGATGTTCATTGCGATACCTCCAAATTTGATTCGCGGTCCAGTCCGCAGTTGACGAATGCTAGCAGTTCTGTCTCCTTCGCCCTTCGCCCAGGCGGGCGAGCAGGGTCGTCGCCAGGCACACGGCGATGAGCACCAGCAGCAGGGGCAGTTCATAGACCAGGGGCATTGGAAGCAGGGCCCACAGCCCCTCCAGCACCACGTTGCCCTCCAAGCCGAAGGTATAAAAATAGTTGGCCCCGCCGAATACGGTGGCCCGCAGCAGGACATTGACGCCGTGCACCGCCGTCCCCAGCCCCACCAGCAGCGCTGCCGTGCCGGGTATGTCCCGCAGGCGGGACCGGCACACTCCCAGGGTGGCGAAGCTGACGGACAGCGCCAGCACCATACCATGGAATCCGTAAAAGCCGATGGCGTTCACCGAGAACAGGGGAACCTGGGAGAAGCCGTCCACCGGCATGAGCAGGGCCACCATGGCGAAGGGAATGCCGGCGCACAGGCAGAAGTTCTTCAGCACCTGCCAGTCCGTGGCCGCCGCCAGGATGGCCAGAATGGCGATCAGGTTGCAGGGCTGCAGTGGCAGCTCGTTCCAGAACTGGAAATCGAACTCCGGGTTGAAGGACAAAAGGGTCTTATACCCCCACAGGTAGGCCAGGGTGACCGCCCCGAACCAGCCCAGGAACCGCCGATTGTCCTTCGTGGATTTTCTGCCCCTGCCCCGAACCAGCCAGATCCCCGCGATGGCGGCGGCCGTCAGGACGAAGAGTGCCCACCAGGCCCCGTTCAGCGGGGCGACGGTCAGATCAGATAACGCAGGAATGTCGCCACCTCCCCCAGGACATAGTGGATGATACACAGGCCCCAGATGTTGCCCTGCTTATGATAGAACACGCCCAGCACCCCCAGCAGCAGGGTGGCCCCCAGCATGTAGGGCAGGCCATAGGCGATGTGGAGCACGCCGAACACCAGGGCGGAGACGAGAATGGACATGGCCCCCGCGTGCTTTCCCGTGAAGATCCGCCGCAGGTTCTCCTGCATGACCCCCCGGGCCAGGAACTCCTGCAGGATGACGGTCAGGGGATAGATGACGTCGGCGAAGGTGCCCACGCTCCAGTCCCAGAAGGGCGCCCCCTCCGGGAAGAAGCCGGGGGCCACCCGCAGCAGGACCACCTTACCCACCACCAGCACCACGGTGCCAGCCAGGGTGATGAGGATGTCCGGCAGGAAGGTGGCCCGGGCGTTGGTCACCCGCAGGCCGATATCTCGGATGGAAAAGCTGGTGGTCTTCAGGATGATGAGGAACATGATCACCGAGATGGCCTCGATCATCAGGTTCATCACCCACCCCGGCGGCTCCATGTCCAGGTAGCGCAGCAGGCTCCACAGGAACAGGTAGGCGCACACGCAGATCATGAGCACCGCGAAAATGGTGGACGACTCCCGGCGCTGTCGGTTCAGCCGGGCCACCTCGGTCACGTCGGAGAAGAGCACCACCACGCCGATCCGCTCCTCTCCGTCCTCGCTCCTCAGAAAGGAGGAGGTCAGCCGGAAGCGGCGCTTCTCTCGGCCCGGCGCCTGGTAGTCCGCCTGACCGCTGTGGGTGTGCTCCTTATCGTACACCGCGTCCAGGATGAACTGGTGGAATCCGTCGTTCCCTCCAGACTCATCCCGCGCCAGCAGGGAGGCGTACCGCATGCCCACCAGGTCCTGCTCCTCACCCAGAAGCGCCCGCCCCTGCTGGTTCAGATACAGGATCTGTCCCTGCGTGTTTAGCACCAGCACCCCGTCGTTCATATCCCGCAGGACGCGGGGCATGATCTCTTGCTGCTGTGGCGTCATGGGCTCACTCCCTTCCCAGGGCCGTCCGGGCCGGCCCCTCAAAATCGAATGGTGACGGTGTTGACCCCGTCCGCGAACGCATACCGGCTGTCTTTGGTCCAGGCCAGGGCCAGGCGCACGCTCAGTGCATCCCCCTGGGTCAGCGGGTCGAAGGGCGTCCCCTGCCAGCGGATCACCGTTTCACATTCGCTGCCGTCCTCGCTGCAGATGGCGTCAAAGCTGAGCCGGATGTCATCCCCCGGCAGGGCGGGCAGGATGGCGGCCACGCACAGCTCCTCGAAGATCTGCTGATACTTTAGGGACTGGCGCGCCCCCAGCAGCTGCTTGCGGGCAAAAGCGTCGATCTGGGAGGCAATGGCGTAGAAATCAAAGGCGTGGGAGGTGATCTCACAGCAGTAGGTCTTCAGCCGATGGATGAAGACCCGGCACCGATCCGTTCTCGGATGCGTAAAGATCTGCTCCGGACTGCCCTCCTCATAAATGACCCCCTGATCCATGTAGAACACCCGGGTGGATACATCTCGGGCGAACTTCATCTCATGGGTGACGATGAGCATGGTCAGCCCCTGGCCGGCCAGGCTGCGGATGACGGAGAGAACCTCGCCCACCATGGTGGGGTCCAGGGCGGAGGTCGGCTCGTCGAAGAGGACGATCTCCGGTCCCATGGCCAGGGTACGGGCGATGGCGGCGCGCTGCCGCTGCCCGCCCGAGAGCTCATCTGGGTAGTTGTTGGCCTTCTCTCCCAGACCGACCTTTCTCAGCAGCTCCATCCCACGGTCATAGGCTTCCTGCCGGGAGTAGCCCAGCAGTTCCACCGGGCCCAGCATGATGTTTTCCATCACCGTCAGGTGGGCGAACAGGTTGAAGTTCTGAAACACCATGCCCATCCGGCGGCGCACCGCGTTGAGCTGGGCGGTCTTGGCCGTGGTCAGCTCCTGTCCAAACACCATCACGCTGCCGCCGGTGGGGGTTTCCAACCGGTTCAGACAGCGGAGCAGAGTGCTCTTGCCTGTTCCGGAGGGGCCGATGATGGAGATGACATCCCCGGCAAAGACGTTGGTGTTCACGTCCTTCAGGGGGGTTACGTTGGGGTACTCCTTCCTCAGGTGGGACACGGTGATGACCGGCTCCGTCCGGTCGGCGCGCTCCCGCTTTGCCGGAGCCTCGCTGGTCACGGAAGGGAGGGGCTGGGGGTCCACCCCTTTGAGCTTCCTGGACCGGCGTTTGGGGTCCACCTTCCGCTCTGGGATGGCCAATAGAGTGGTCAGCGCCCAGGCCAGCAGGAAGTAGATCATGGCCGTGACGATCAGAGGAAGGAAGGCGTCCAGGGTGCGGCTGCGGATTAGGTCGCTGGCCTTGGTCAGATCCTGCACCGCGATATAGCCCACCACCGAGGTCATCTTCACCATGGAGATCAGCTCGCCCTTATATACCGGCAGGATGTGCCGGGCGGCCTGGGGGGCGATGATCTTCGTAAAGGTCTTGGCCCGGCCAAAGCCCAGGGCGGAGGCGGCCTCCCACTGGCCAGGATCCACCGCGTTGATGCCGGTGCGGATCATCTCAGAGACATAGACACCGAAGTTGATGGAGAAGGCCGCAATGGCCACCACCACTCCGTCCAGCCGGGAGCGGGCAAAGACCACATAGAACAGCACCATCAGCAGCACCAGCACCGGGATTCCCTGAATCAGACGGATGAAGGCTGCTGCCAGGGCGGAGGCCAGGCGGTTCTTACTCCGGCGCACCATGCACAGCCCAAAGCCAAACACCGTGCCGAACAGAGCGGAGAACACGGAGATGACCGCCGTGACCGCCAAACCGGAGAGCACCATCTGCCACCGGTTTGCTTCGATGAAGTTCCGGTAGAAGCTATCGGCCAGCCCCTGGAGGAAGCCAGTTTCTTCCTCCGCCACTACCTGGCCCAGGTCCTCCGCCCGCACCAGCAGGGATACGCCGCCGATGTAATGGGCGGTGGGGAAGTCAATGCTCTCCCGGCGCTCCTCGGTGATGCTGATAGAGCTGGAGATAATGTCCACCTGGCCGCTCTGGAGCATGACCATAATACCGCTGAAATTGCCCTGAGTGATGTCCAGTTCCATTCCAAGTTCCTTGGCGATGAGGGCCACCAGTTCTACCTCATAGCCCATGGAGGAGCCGTCGTCTCCCACATAGCTCATGGGTTCCATGGTGGAGTCGTGGGCATAGCGCAGTACCCCATTGGGGGCGTCATACTCTCCCACATCCACCGATTTGGCACTCTCGTCTGCGCCCATCCACTCCGCCTCCAGGGCGTCCAGGGTGCCGTCGGCCTGGAACTGCTTGATGATGGCGCTGATCTGGCTGGTGAGGGGGCTGTCCTTCTGGAGCCCCAGCCCATAGCTGTCCTCCGCGACGATCTCAGGGAATACGGCCAAGTCTGGTTGTCTGGCCGCCGCCAAGTTGACCACCGGCAGGTCGTTGATGACGGCATCCACCACCCCGGTCTGGAGAGCCAGCAGTTGGGAGGACAGGTCGTCATAGTACTGAAACTCTACCCCGTCCACCAGTCCGGATAGGATTTGGTCATGGGTGGTGCCGGTAAAGGCGGCCACGGTGGTGCCGGAGAAGTCCTCCAGTTCCTGAAACCGGACGTCCGCACTGGCGGCGGCCAGGTCCTCTGCCCGGATCAGGATGGTCACCCCGCCGGTGTAGTGGGCGGTGGCAAAGTCGATGCTCTCCCGGCGCTCCTCGGTGATGCTAATGGAGCCGGAGATCAGGTCCGCCCGGCCGCTGGTCAGCATGGGGATGAGAGAGGGAAAAGCGGACTGGATGATCTCCAGCTCCATGCCCAGCTCCCGGGCGATGAGGTAGACAAGCTCCACCTCGTATCCCAGGGACTCCCCGCCGTCCCCCACGTAGCTCATGGGCTGGCTGGTGGAGTCATGGGCGTAGTAAAGCACGCCGTTGGGGGCGTCGTAGTCCTCTATCTCAATGGTCTTGGCGCTCTCGTCCGCCCCCATCCACTTCTCCGCCAGGCCGTCCAGGGTGCCGTCGGCCTGAAACCGCTCGATGATGGCGCTCACCTGGCCGGTGAGGGGGCTGCCCTTGGCCAGGCCCAGGCCGTAGCTGTCAGAAGCCACGGTATCTGGAAAAATGGCAAGGTCAGAATGCTGGGCCGCCGCCAGCTGGGCCAGAGGCAGATCCAGTACGTCGGCGTCCACCTGTCCGCTCTGGAGGGCCAGGATCATGGAGGACACATCGTCGAAATATCGGTACTCCACATCGTCCACCTGGGCGGACATGGTCTGGTCGTGGACGGTGCCCGTCATGGTGCCCACCACCGTGCCGGAGAAGTCCTCCAGCGTCTCAAAGCGGGCCGTCTCCCCGTCGGCCTGGGCTGCCTGGGTCCCGATGCCAGCGGTCAGCACCGCCAGCAGCCCCAGGGCGCACAGCAGGGCCCAGAGCCGCCTTCCCAATGCCTCTCTCATGTTTGCGCTCCCTTCCTCAGCGTCTCCAGGTCCAGCATTCCCAGCCGGTGGGCCGTCAGCGTCAGCTCTGACTGCAGGCAGGCAATGCCGCAGGAGGTCATGAAGAAATCCAGGATCACGTTCCCGGCGATGGCCAGGGCGATGGCCTCCTCTGGGATGCCCAACTGGGTCAGCAGCACGGTGTAGCCGGACAGGTATCCCCCGGGGATGGGGGGCGCGGCAATGGCCACCAGTACGGCCACCAGTACCCCGGTGATCACCCAGGAAAGGGGCATGGCCACCCCATAGAACTCACCCAGGCCCACCGCCAGCAGGAAGAAGCCCACCGCTCCGCCGGTCTTGAAGACCACCTGGCCCAGGGGGACGGCGAAGTTAGTGATGCGCCGGTCGATGCCCAGCCGTCGCTGGCAGGTCTCCAGATTGGTGGACAGGGCCGCCGAAGAGGAGGCGGTGGACAGAGCGATGAGGTAGGCGGGCAGCTCCTTGGTCACCAGCGTGGAGAAACGGATCTTCAACCGCAAGCTGACCGCCAGGGCGTACAGAATGGGCCAGGCCACACAGGCGACGACGCCCAGCAGCACACCCTTCACCATCCCGCTCAGGCCGCTCAGAGCGTCGGACAGGAGGAGGGAGAGCAGACTGACAAAGGTGAAGGCGGGGATGAACCGGCTGACCACCTCCATCATGGCCTGTATCGTGAGGTTGATCTGCTCCACAAAGGTGCGCACTGCAGACACCTTTTCCCCCAGCACCAGCATGGTCAGCCCCACGCACACGGCCAGGAAGATGATCTGCAGGGAGTTGCCCTCCAGGAAGGGGGTGACGATGTCGCCGGGAATGATGTCCAGCAGCATGGTGTAGATCTGGGCGGCGGCTCCACCGCCGTGAACAGCCGTCCCGCCCTCCGGCAGAAAGAACCAGATCAGGCAGGCCGCAGTGATGCCGGTGA
Source organism: uncultured Eubacteriales bacterium (assembly GCA_905210385.1). Lineage (GTDB taxonomy): Bacteria > Bacillota > Clostridia > Oscillospirales > Oscillospiraceae > Enterenecus. The sequence goes on from CAJLWS010000006.1 coordinate 17,697, forward strand.
GCACGAACAGGATCAGCAGGAAGCGGGAGACCACCGTCCGTCCAATCTTCCCCAGCACCCGGGTGTCCCCGATGCCCACAATGCCGCAGCACACGCTGAGGAAGATCAGCGGCCCGGCCAGGGTCTGCAGCAGGCCCATCATGGCGGAAAACAGGGGGTCCACCACCTGGGTTACGGTGTCCTGGACCCCCGTCGGTAGGGCCAGGCACAGCAGGCCCACTGCCACAGCCGCCGCAATGGACAGCACCAGCTGGGCCAGCGAGCTCAGGCGCCGGGGCTTGGCCGGATACATCTCCAGTCGGTTGATCCCGTCCTTGTAGGTGTAGGTCAGGGATAGCCCCGCCTGAGCCAACAGTCCGGAGCAGAGCAGACCCTCTGTCTCCTCGCTGCCCATCTCTCCCGGGTCCACCCGCCGACCTTCCGCCGTGACGTAAACGTACATGCGTCCCAGCCGTGTGCCGCACTGGAACACGCAGGGCGTTCCGCCCCCTAGAACCCGCTCCCAGAGCGCCAGGATCTCCTCCAGGGCCAGCCGCAGCCGCAGCACGTCCTTTCGGTCCGTCTCCGCCCCCATCAGGGCCTCCGCCAGCAGCTCGCTGAGCCGGTCGATGCCCGCCCCGTCCAGGGGGACGGTCTCCTGCCGCTTTTCCACGCCTCGTCTCTTCTCGCTCATGGGTATGTATCCGCTCCTTGGGAAAGGCTACTTCAGGACGCCCCTGTCCCGGGCCAGGGCCTCGACGCTCCGGTCATAGGTCGCCTCCGCCTCTTTGGAGAAGAAGCAGCCGGGCACCCCCTCGTCGTGATCCCGGTGGTGGGCCACACAGGCGCAGCACTTGCCGTGCCGGGGGCAGTCGTAGGTGCAGGGGCAGGGCCGGGTGTTGTCGCAGCGTTCCATGTTAGCGCCTCCTAATGTGTTTCCGCCCACTCCGCCAGCCGGGTCACAAACTCGGCGGTGGTATCGGTAAACAGGATCTCGGTATCTCCGGCGTCCCGGAGGAGAAATTCGGTCAGGCCGTACTCCGACGCCCCGCCGCTCCAGTCATAGGTGTACCCCAGACGGGTCCAGGGGTATTCGCTCTCAAAGTAGGACCAGAGGATGTTGCCGTCAAACCAGTCCTTGTAATCCCCCTCGGGCACCAGGGCATAGTCGTTTTCCATCTGCTGCGTGGGGTCGGTGACATAGGCGGGGCGGAGCACCTGCTCCGGATCGGCCCAGAAGGCGGTAAAGCGGGTGCAGCCCGCCTCCTCCGGCATTCCCAGCAGCTGGGCAAAGCGCAGCTCCCAGTCCTCCGTCCCGGCGGCGTGGGCCCCGTACCAGGCCGCCATCTCCCCCAGGGAGGTGGCCCACACGTCGCCGCACCCCTCCGGCAGGGGAGCGCCGGGGGCGCAGGGGTCGTCGTAGTCGTGCCAGGTGAGCAGCAGCACCCGCTCCCCCGCCTCGTCCCAGATCACCTCCGGGTCCTCCGGGGTGAGGGCCACCAGCTCCAGCACCTCGCCGTCCTCGCTGAACACCGCGTCGGCCATGGCGGCCTCCCACAGCTCCTGCGTGGCAGGGGAGGAGGCGCCGCAGCCCGTCAGGCACAGCAGAAGCAGGAGCGGCAGCGCCGGCGCCAGCCGCCGGGCGGCCCGTTTCACAAGTCCCCTCATGACTCCGCCCCTCCCGGGTAGGTCCCGGCGGCCTGCTCCATCTGCGCCTGGGGGTAACAGCAGATGCCCACGTCCAGCGCCACGGGGGCGGTCAGGTGGAAATTGGCGTACCGGCAGTACCAGCACTGCTCTTTCTCGATGGGCAGCCAGCCCTCCCGGGGGGAGAAGGCCGGGCAGAACTCCCTGGGCCACACGCTGCCCCCCGTCCTGGGCACGGGCAGTCTTTTGCTCTCGCCGCGCTGCGCCTCCACGGGTATTCCCCCCTCGCCAAAAACTGAAACCGGCCCAAAGCCAGCCTATTGACAAACAAATCTGTGGCATGATATTACTTTACTGTCCAGCCGGGCCGCCCGGTGCGACGTGCGCAAAATTCGTGGAAAATTGCGCATTTTTTGCCGGATCACGCAACAGAAAGGGTGTGAGACCCCATGCTCCGTATCGCGATCTGTGACGATGAGCCGCAATATGTGCGGCAAATCACAAATTTTGTGCAGGAATATCTGAACACCCATCCCGAACTGCCCGGGCAGATCGACTCGTTCAGCCAGGGTCGGGAGCTGCTCTATCAGGCGGAGGAGCGCGGCGGCTTTGACCTCTATCTCCTGGACATCATCATGCCGGGGCTCAACGGCATCCAGACGGGGCGGCAGCTGCGGCAGCTGGGAGGCGGCGGGGAGATCGTCTATCTCACCACCTCTCCGGATTACGCCGTGGACAGCTACTCCGTGCGGGCCTTTTTCTATCTGCTCAAGCCCCTGGAGAAGGGGCGGCTCTTTGAGGTGCTGGACGCGGCGGTGAACAAGCTGAACGACCGGCGGAGCAAGGCGGTCTTGATCACCACCAGGGACGGGCCCCGCCGCCTTCTGCTGGACCAGATCCTGTATGTGGAGCGGGTGGGGCGGAGCCTGCGCTACTTCTGCTCCGGCGGCGCCGTGGACTCCATGAGCCTCCGCCTCCCCTTCCACGCCGCCGTGGAGCCCCTGCTGGCCGACCCCCGCTTCTGCCAGTGCGGCTCCAGCTTCGCCTTCAACCTCCAGCACGTGACCGGGGTGAGCGGGCAGGAGGTGCTGCTGGACAGCGGGGAGTCCGTAGCCATCCCCCGGGTGTCGGTGGCCCCCTTCAAGCACGCCTGGGGCCGCTTCTGGCTGGAGGAGGGGTGACTGTGACAGAGCTGATCCTGGCCGACCTGCTGTATATGACGGGTCTGGGCATGACCATGCTGTACCTCTTCCTGAAAAGCCGCCTGCCCCGGCGGAAAACGGCTCTCATTTTCGCGGGCACCGGCCTCTTGCTCATGGCCCTGGAGGTCGTTCTGACCTACGCCTTCAGCGTGGACCTGGTGGTGCGGCTGTACAGTGTAGCGGTCTATCTGCCCTCCTTTACGGTGGCCTTCCTGCTCAGCCGGTACCGGGGCTGGCGGCTGCTGTTCCAGCTGCTCTCCGCCGTCCTTTTCTGCTTCCTAATCCAGCACATCGGCGGCATCGTGTTTTACCTCTCCGGCCAGCGGACGTGGGTGCTGTGGCTCACCCTGCTCCTTTTGACCCCGCCCATGCTGTGGCTGCTCCACCGGCACCTGTGCCCGCGGATGTTCCGGGCGCTGGAGGAGCTTCGGCAGGGCTGGGCGATGATCTGCGTCTGGCTGATGGTCTACGGGCTGATCGTCCTCTTCGTATTCCCTGGGTATGTGGGGATCGACTGGGTCGCCACGGTGGTTAAGCCCATGTTCTCCCTGCTGATGGTGGGCTTTTACTGCGTCCTGCTCCTGCTCTTCACCAGCGTGCGGCGGGAGACGGAGGCCCGCCATCACGCCCAGCTCACCGAGCTGTCCCTCTCCGCCCTCCGCAGCCGGATGGAGGCCGTCCAGACGTTGGAGGATGCCATCCGGATCGAACGGCATGACCTGCGCCATCGGTTCTACACCATTGCGGAGCTGGTAACGCAGGGGAAAACCCAGGAGGCGTTGGCCTTTATCGGTGCTGCGCAGACCCAGCTGGAGGAGCAAAAGTCCGTGCACTGGTGCCGCCCTCCCATACTGGACGCAGTGTTTTCCTTGTACTTCAGCCAGGCCCAGCGGAAGAACATCCGGGTGGACGCCCATATTGCACTGGCCGACCAACTGCCCGTAGATGAGGCGGAACTGGCCATCGTCTTTTCCAACGTACTGGAGAACGCCATTCACGCGTGTATGGGCCTGCCGGAGGAACAGCGGGAGATCTGCTGCAAGGTGATTTCTTACCCCAGCCTGATGCTGGAATGCACCAATCCCTATGCCGGCGTGATCCGGTTCGATGAGGATGGGCTGCCCATCTCCTCCCAGCGGGGGCACGGGATTGGGAGCCACTCCATTGCGGCGTTTTGCCAGAAGCACGGCGCTTCCTATCAATATACTGCGAAGGATGGGTTCTTTTCCCTGCGAGTTGTCCTATGACTGTCCCTGAAACGCGCAACGGCTCCACCTGTATCATGTAAGAAGCGGTCCCACTCCCGATTGGACGGGAATGGGGCCGCTTTTGAATCGACGGGATTGACGCTGCGGGCGGGGCCTTCCTTCGCGTGGACTTTTCCGCTCCATTGCCGCCCACCAGGGTATGAAGCACCCCGGCGGCAGTGGAAGGCCCGTGCGCTCCGGCCCGTTCTCCTTGGGAATCCCATGCGGATACCCTTCGCCTAGAGCGCGAATGCATCCAATGTCTTCTCTGCCTGTCAATGAGTGACCAGGAACATCACCGTAAACAGCGCTGCGATGACCCAGGTTCCTCCATTGACCTCTTTTCTCCTTCCGGAGAATACCCGGATCAGGACATAGGAGATCACGCCGAAGGCAATTCCATAGGAGATGTTGTATGTCATGGGCATGATTGCCAGCGTCAGGAATGCCGGGACAGCCTCCCCGGTGTTTTGCCAGTCGATCCTTTTTGTACAGTCCATCATAAGAATGCCCACATAGATCAGGGCGGCCGACGTGGCACAGCTTGGCACAAGGGAGGCGACGGGGCTGAAAAACATGGACAGGAGAAACAATCCCCCGGTAGCCATAGCGGCCAGCCCGGTTTTGCCGCCTTCAGCGATGCCGGCCGAGGCCTCCACATAGGAGCTGACCGTGGAGGTCCCGCACACTGCACCGCAGGCGGTAGCCACGGCATCGGCCAGCATGGCCCGCTCCATATTGGGGACTTCACCCTTCGGAGTGAGCAGGTTGCCCCGGGCGCAGACGCCGTACAGGGTTCCGATGCTGTCAAACATATCCACCAGGAAGAATGCCAGGGAAGTGGTGATGATCAGCAGTGCCAGCTCCGCAGGATTGTGATCGACCAGATAGGATGAGAAGTCAAATCCCTCCGTAAAGACACGGCCAAACGCCGAGGTCCAAAATTCGCTGAACGCCGTAAAGGGATTCAAATTCAGAGCGGAGCCGAAGTCTGTGTAAAACCCCGGAACTGTGATGCCCAATAGGTAGTACAGAGCGGTTCCACCCAAGATTCCCCACAAAACCGCACCCCTGACGCCCCTGCATGTCATAACGGCAATCGCGGTCAAAGCAGCCAGGGTCACCAGGATAGGCATAACATCCGACCAGGTGGCAGAACCGAACAGCAGATTGAACGACGTCAGGTTGACAAACGTATCCGGATCTGCCACGACAATGCCGGCGTTCTGGAGCCCAATGAAAGCGATAAACAGGCCCACCCCGGCGGGGATTGCCAACCGCACGGATGTGGGAATGGCCTCAAAGATCTTTCTTCGCAAGCCGGTCACGGTTAGAATGGTAAAGGCAATCCCGTCCAAAAGGATCAGGACCAGGGCATTGGCATAACTCAGCCCAAACCCGAGACACACGGTATAGACAAAAAAGGCATTGGAACCCATGGCAGACGCCTGCGCCAGGGGCAGGTTGGACAGAAGCCCGATGAGAACGGAGCCGATGGCCGCAGAAAGGGCTGTGGCGATGTAAATGGCGTCATGGGATACACCGGGCAATTCCGCAAACATCCCCGAGTTTACCATAAGGATGTACGCCATGGTCATGAAGGTGGTCAGCCCTGCCAGCAGTTCGGTCCGCGTGTCAGACCCTCTTTCAGCCACATGGAACAGCTTTTCCATCATAATTTTCAGATCCTTTCTCTTCCTTTGCGCCAAATCCTAGCAGCTGTGCCATCCCGTCTGTGGTGGTGCAGTTTCACCCAACTTGCGTTCTCCCAGGCCATGCGGCCGGGAGATGGTATCCCCCACTCCCGCCAACTCCGGCAGCGCATGCCGAATTGCCCGTGACCGTTCCGACCGACAGCCGCTCGGGCCTTCCGTGTTGAGACGGCGGTAGCTGCCCGGATCTGGCGGCTCCGCAGCACCCCTTGCCCATTTCTTATCTGGATACTATGTTCAGTTTAAGATCAATTCCGCCATTGTAGACAGATTGCAAAAAAATTGCGCCTTTTCGCGCAAAATCTGCAAATTACCCCACGCCTGAACAACGATTTGAGATGCGGGCACTAAGGGGAGAAAAAGGAGATTTCGCCCTCCGGGGGATATCTCCCATCCTTGAAATCCCCGCAAGCTTCCGGCAATACCTCCATCTCCCACGCCAGCTCTGTACAGTCGCCGCCCCGGAAAAAAGCGGAGC
>CAJLWS010000007.1 GCA_905210385.1 uncultured Eubacteriales bacterium
GGCCGAAGGGCCCGTCTCATGCTCATTTTGATTGCCAGCGCCCGTAGAGTGCTCATTTACAGGGCACCAGGCTAAGCTGGTCCTCCTGAGTGCGCTCCACCTGATAAAGCTGTCCTCTCTGCGTCCCCTCTGGCAGAAAACCTAGTAAGGATGCCTCGCATTCCTTGAGGTATAGGTAGCCACAGTGACCGGCCTGGAGCGCGGCCAGCAGCGCCTCGTAGTCCTCCTCACCCCCCTGGTTCAGATAGACATAGGAGAAAGACACCGGTGAGGCAGCGTTGGTTACGATTGGACTCATATCCTCCTGGGTCAGCACCAACAGCACCCGAGCTCCGCTCTCTTGATAGGGGACGGAGGAGATCGCGTCCAGAAAGTCCGCATAAGTGGCCTCAAAGCTCTCCCGGTTCTCGATCCGGGTCTCATCCAGTTCGTCGTAGACAAACCTGCGGTATGCCTCGTTATAACTTGTACAGGCAAGTATCACCAGCGCAGCCAGCCCGCCCATCAGCCATTGGCGCGCCTCCGGTAAGCGGCGCAGTACGGCCCCTGGCGCCATCCCTGTGGAGAACACCAACATCAGCATCAGAAGCCCGGTATTGGCCGGCTCGCAGTACCGGCTCATCAGGGTAACCGCATTCACCGGATCAAGATACTGTGATTCATCGTAAAACATGGTAAGCTGTCCCACGGATACCACGAGATAAATCAGAAACAGGGTGCCCAGTGTGTAAAAAAGCAGGCGCTTCCCCTTTCTCTCAGGTACCGCCCCCAGCTTCCACAGGAGGAGTGCGGCGCATATCAGCAAAACCACAACGGCGAACGGCGACAGGTCAATGGCCCAGGTATACTCCCGGTGAACCGGCGTGATAAAAAATGCTTGGATGTAGGACCGAAGATACCCCCGGGTCAACTCCGCATCCAGGAAGGTTCCGTTGACCAGCTCAGTGAAGCGCTGGGCCGCGCGGTCAAGAAAGCCATTGGAGAGATAGCCGCTGCGCTCCATCACCCGGCAATAGACAGTCCAGCTTTGGGACAAGAGGAGTGGCACAACCAGAAGTAGTAGAGAAAATCGATACTCCCGCTTCTCCCGCAGCCACCATATCAGGAAGAATAAGCCGACCAGTACGCCCCAGAGCAGGCCAATGCTTTTCAGCATGGCCAGACATTCAGCAGCAACCACCAGTTCCCCTTTCCAAAATCCCACATGCTCTGCGGGGCGCATGACAGTTTTGCACAGAATCATGCCAAACAGAATGGCCATCATGGGATCCACATAGATGGACCGATAGAGTGCCGAGCTGCATACACCCGGCACGCACAGGGCGCAAAATGGGACCAGCAGCCAGGTAAAAGGCCTTCCCTTCGGATATCGTTTCCAAAACACCGTGCCTATGGAAAAGAGCATCAGGCTGCTGAAAATAAAGTATCCATAAAAGATATACTGTTCCTGGTAGCTCCCAAACAGATGGACAAACCACCACATGATCATCTGAAACATGGGGGTATAATCGCCAAACCCCTGCGCCACGTTGCTGTACTTGGCGGCAAACCCCTCCCGGTAGTATAGGCTTTTAATGTCCGGCCCCCAGAAATTATAGGCGTCCCATTCCAGAATCTGTTCTCCCCGAAGAAGCAGGCACATCCATAGCAGTAACAGGACACATCCCCAAAGGTAGGGGTCTCCCAGCTGTCGTTTCAGTTCCCGCCCTATCGTCTTCCTGCCGCCTCTTCGGATCATCCATAGAACGCAGGCCGCACCGGCCAGAGCCAGGATCCAGTCGATCAGTCCCATCAGGTTAAAAAAGGCCAGCCCGTAAAGGATCAACCCCACGGCGCACAGCAGGTATGGGGCAAGCTCTATTGGCGTCTGCCGGGTGTACCAAGCCAAGGCAAACAGGATGCACAGCAGGGCAACTAGCGACACAACCGCCATTTCTCTCACCCTTTCCCGGAGACGGCCTCAGGCGCCTCCCGGAAGATAAAGCGGCGCTGGATCCAATAGTTCACAATGAACAGCGCCGCATCCACCAGCGCCTTGGTCAAGGTCAGCGGCAAAGGCAGCGCCTGCAGTACAGTGACCGTGCCGCCGCTGGCCAGCATTACGCACAGCCACAACAGCAGGTACTTCCAAAACTGGCTCCGGGTACGCTTGCGCACTTGAAAGCTCCAGACCTGGTTCAGTTTAAAGTTTATATAGCCTGACGCGCAGCGGGACAGGATGGTAGACACCATGATACCCAACCGCATGGAAAACAGGGTAAAGAGCAGCAGATCCACTCCGCATCCGATCAGGGAGGAGGCAGCATACTTCAAGGGCCGCTGATAGATCCGCGCGCTGTCTACCACAGTACGGAAGTGAGACCCCCGGTTATTGTCCTCATACACCGTCTGAATTGGAACCATCTCCAAGGGGTAGTGGGCGGCCACCACGTGGGTGAGCATATTGGTCTCATACTCATACCGTTCTCCAGGCAGGTCCAACAGCTGGCCAAGCAGCTCCCGGGGCAGTCCCCGCAATCCCGTCTGGGTGTCCGAACAGTCCAGGCCAGTGGAAATGCGCAGGAAAAAAGAGGTGATCCGATTGCCCATCCGAGATTTCCAGGGCACCTGATCCCCGGTAAAATCCCGGATGCCCATCACAAAAGGATGCCCCTCCCCGGACAGGGCCTGGGCTACCCGTCGGATATCCTCCGGCAAGTGCTGTCCGTCTCCATCCGCTGTAACCACCCCAGACAGGGCTGGGAATTGCTCCAGCGCCGTGCGGATCCCAGTCTTCAGCGCCGCACCCTTTCCCCGATTGACATCGTGGTAAACCACCACCGCTCCCAGCGCCGCCACCTCACGGAAGATCTGTTGATAGTTGGGCCCGGAGCCGTCGTCCACCACCACGATGTCGGCAAGTCCTTCCCTCAGGCACCCTTGGACCACTTGGGACAAATGCTGGTCCGGACACAGGGAAGGGATCAAAACAACTGTACTCAATGGCCCCTCCTTTCCGGCGGCCGCCCGTGCTACACGTCGTCGGCGCCTGAGGTGTCTACCGCAAGATAGGGCGGGAAGGGGATGGGCTCATCCTTCGCATACTCCAAAAGGAGGTTGGGTCCGTTCTCCTCTACCTCCTCAAACCCCGCCAGCTTATAGGTGATATACATGATCCTGTTGTGTTCTGTTTCAAAAAATTCCGCTTGCAGCCGCTTTCCCTCCGCCTGAGCCAGCTGGGTGGCGTAGGCCAACAGGGCCGAGCCAATTCCCCTGGTCATCACCCGGCAGGAGACAATGAGCAGCTTCAGGCGCAGCACCTGCTCCTGCCGCTCCAGCAGCAGCAGACCCACCTTGCCGCTGTCCCCGTAGCTGTCCCGGAGCCCGCAGATGCGAAAGATATGGTCAGGGGAGCGGGAGAGGGCCAACAGCTCCTCATAGGAATAGGTATATCCTGTGGAATTGAGCTGGTGGGTACGTACCGTCAACTCCTCCACCCGCCGCAGATCTGCCTCTGTCACCCGGGAAATATCCATATGCATGTCCAGCGTAGCCAGAAACTCCTCCGCGCTCCCTCCAAAGGACTGCTCTGCCGCCTGGCGGTTCAGGTCCGCCTGGTACATCTGCCGGCGGTGGGCCGAGTCCTGGGTGATGAAGCGCACCGTGAATTCCGGCAGGTCGGTCAGCCCCGCCGCCTGGTCCGCGTCATAGGCACGCACCTTGGGGTGGGCAAAGCGCACCTCGTCCCGCTCAAAGGGGTTGTCGTCCACGAAGGCCACCGCCTCCGGTTTGAGGTTCAGGGTGGTCAGGATCGTCTGCACCGAACCGGACTTGTGGTCCCAGGATATCTGGGGACAGAGAAAGTAGTCGGCCAGGCCGAACTCCTCCAGCTTCTTCATCGCGCTGCCAGCGTCATTCTTGGAGGCGATGGACTGGATGATTCCCCGCCGGTCCAGCTCCCGGATGGTGTCCGCCACACCGGGGCGCAGCGCTCCCGCGCCTCCTTCGGACAAGGTGCCCTCCCAGATGGTCCCGTCCAGATCCCAGATCACACATTTGACCTGGGTCGGTTTGTCCGCCATGCCGGTCACCTCCCGCTGCTTAGCCGCTGGTGGACCAGCTCGGCCATGGCGTTGATGGTGTGGAAGTTGGCCTCCGTGATGTCCTTCCGGCCCAGCTTGATGTGAAATTCCTTCTCGATGAACTGAACGATCTGAAGGGCAAACAGGGAAGTGATATACTTGCTCTTGAACAGCTCGGTGTCATACTCCAGCCCGTCCGCCTTCTTCAGTTTGGTAAGGAACTGGTAGATCCGCTCCTTGATTTCCTGCTGCTCCATCTGAGATTACCTCCTCATATCTGTTTCTGCTACGCGATCTGCCGTAAATAGGTTTCCATTCGCTCCAGCAGTTCCTGCGCTGTCAGTTCGCCCTCCACCGTGATGCGCCGCAGTTGGAAGAGGGATTGATCCGCCCCTTTCAGCAACTGGTTGACTCCGCTCTGTGTGGTCACTGTCACCCGGACGCCCAGCTCCTGGAGCACCACCTCAGACAGGGAGGAGCACAGGCCGTTGGGATAGGTATACACCGGGCACACCTCCCCCATCACCGCTTCCAGTTGTTCCACCGCCGTCTGATAGTCCTGGGTAAGGGCCCCAATATAGGCCTGCTCACTTTCCCCCTCCATCTGGAGTACTCCCTGCCGGCAATCCTCCCCGTCCAGGGAGGCCACCTGATGCATGTCGTAGCTGTGTGTGGTCAGGGTGAGCACCCCCTTTTCCACCCAGGGCAGGGCGTCCTCCAGGGAAAAGTGGGGGAGGATGGGCTCGCCGGTGTCCTTATAGGTATCCGCTCCGATAGACACTCCGATCACCGCGATATTGGCGATAAACCCATACTCCTCCAGCAGGGGGGCGGCCAGATCCAGGTTGTTCTGATAGCCATCGTCGATGGTAATCACTACCGGCTTGTCCGGCAGGTCCGTCCCCCGGGTGACGAAGTCGATGAGCTGCTGATAGGTCACGCTGGTGTAGCCTGCCTCCCGCAGGGCTTGCAACTGGGCCTCAAACTCAGAGGCAAGCACTGTGGTCCCGCTGACCTCCTCCTCATTCTCCGTAAAAGAGTGGTACATCAGGATAGCCACATCGGCGGTAGACCGCTCACTGTCCCCGGCCTGCGTATAGGCCGCCTCTATCACCTGCTCCACATTGTCTGCCGTGGTCAAGGCGCCAAACCCCTCGGGCACATAGACGGAGTCATCGTCAAACAGGGTTGCCAGCACCATCTCGCCGACGCTGTTGCGGAAGTGCTGCACATCGTAGAAGTACCGCAGATCCCCATTGACGCTGTTATAGCCCCAAAAAGCGTAAAAGTCGTCGATCTGGGTTGCCCGGCTCCAGAACTCCTCCACCCCCTCTCGGGGATAGGCGGAAAACTCCACTTCAGAAACCGGAACGCCCACCATGGTAAAATCAACCCCGTTTTGATCACACAGATCCTTGATTTCCTGGATGGCGGCGATGGCCTCATCAATATAGTTCATCTGGCACGCACCCATGGTGGTGGCCATCCCTTCATAGGCCAGGTAGCTGGCAAGGTCGTTGATAGGGGAGGAGTCCCGCAGGGTCTTGTCATACACCCCAGTTTCCGGCACATAGACGGTGGAATCGTCCGGCAGATAGCCGGCGCTGAATCGGCTCACCACCTTATCCCAGGCATAGCTCAGGTTGGAAAAGAGGTAACGGCCATAGAACAGCAAACCGTTCTCCCCGCACACCTTCCCGTGCATGGCCTGGCGCAGATCGGATTGGGAGCCCTCGTTGTAGAGATTGGCGCACTCCGGGTCAATGGTGAGGATGATGTTCTCCACCTTATAGTTTTCCACCAGGTACGCGGCCAGCTGAGCCTCGTCCAGCAGATCCCCGCCGTACCAGGTCATATTGTACCAGCTGTCTCCGGTATAGTCATTGAGCTGATCCACGCTGAGGGAGGATGCCTTGGAGCTGCCGATTACATAGGAGTCGTAGCTCTCATAGTGCTGGTCCAGATAGGCGATCTTGGCCACTCTGGGGTTCTGGGTCATGTCATAGGCGTACCACTGGAAAAAATGGTCTCCGAATACACCAAAGGGATCAATCACCACGTTACAGGCTGCCAGCAGGACCACTCCCCCCAGCACAGCCGCCAGGAATACCAAAATCCACTTTTTGACGCTCATAGCATGCTCCTTTGTGGGCGCGAAGCTCAGAAATTGAAGTAGAGGAAGCTGGACACCTGGCTCATGTTGAACAGGGAGACAGCCAGCAACAGGCCGCACCACACCCCATCCCTCACGGAGAAGCTCTTTTTCTCCATGATCCCGTTTGAGTTGGGCAGGCAGAAGGTGATCACCGCCGAAACCGCAAGGACGGCGCACAGGGCAATGTGGTCTCCGGCAAAATTCAGGGCGCTGGCCAGCAGTCCGGCCGGGTCGGACCAGGCCGCCAAGGAAAACATCCTGCCATAGATCACCGCCGCCTGGCTCAGTCCTGTGCAGTCAAACAGCACCCGGATCAACACCGAGCAAAAAAAGGTCAGCCCCACCCCCAGCGCCGCCGGCAGTGGCTTGCACATCTTCAGCGCCCTCAGGTTTGCCAGGCAGACCAGTGCACCGTTAACCAGTCCCCAGGCAATGAAATGCCATCCGGCGCCATGCCAGATCCCGGACACGGCGAATGTGGCCATCACCGCCAGGATCAGTTTCCCCACTCCGTCACCAAAGTGAAAAATATTGTCGAACACATACTCGTTGAAAAACCGGGAAATCGTGATGTTCCACCGCCGCCAGAAAGAGGCGAAGTCCCGGGCCTTGTAAGGAGAATCAAAGTTGATAGGCAGGTGGATGCCGAAGAAGCAACCCAAGCCCCGGGCCATGTCAATATATCCAGAAAAGTCAAAGTAGTAGGCAAACGTGTAGCACAGCACCCCCACCCAGGCCTCCACCGTGGTTGCCGCCGCCACATCACCACCATAAAACGAGGTTGCGAAGTCAATCATGGGATTGGCCAGAAGAACCTTCTTCCCGCAGCCGATGGAGAAGAGCATAATCCCCCGGCAAATATCTTCAGGGGAGAACTTCAACAGCGCATCTCCGCAGATCTGAGGAAGGATCTCCTCCTCCTTGGCCACCGGACCCACCGTCAGGTGGGGGAAGAAGCTGATAAAAAGGGTATAGTCCAGAAAGGATGCATATCCGCATTCCCCCCGGTAGAAGGTAACGGTATACATAAGAATCTGAAAGGTAAAAAAGGAAATGCCAATGGGCAGGATGGTAGACAGCAGCGGAATCTGCACGCCGAAAACCAGGTTGACATTTTCCAGAAAGAAGTTGGCGTACTTAAAATAACCCAGCAGGCCCAGGTTCCACACCACCGCCGCCCACAGCAGTAAGCGGCGGGGTACCGGCCGCTGAGTTCGATGCATGGCGGAAACGATCAGATAGTTGAGTAGCACAGTGCCGGCAAAGCCCAGCACAAACTCCGGCTGCCCCAATGCATAAAAGGCCAGGGAAGCCAAGACCAAAAATCCTTTTACCGCCGCGGCTTTCTTCCACTGGCGCAACAGGTGAAAGCCCAGCAGCACAACTGGGAAAAACAAAAAAATGAATTGATAGGAGGAAAAGATCATAGGTAAGCGTCCGCTCTTTCCATTTACAGTTTCGGGGTTTCCTGCTATGATACAATACGTAGGAAGGACAGAGCCTTGGCCCTTGGTCAGGGCGTTTTATTCCATCGCGACTCATCATATGGCAAGGAGGGGCATGCGTGCACATTTTCTGGTGTGACATTACGCCGATACTGGATGAACCAGACCCGTTCATCCGCTGGTGCAACGCGAAGGGTCATTCTCTGGCCCCCTATCTGCGCCTGGATGACGCCATGCGTCATTTGACTGGTCTTCAACTGCGCAGCCTCGCCGGGGCGGAAAGCCGCCATAGCGCGGATTCCATCAGCGTAAGCCATTCTGGAGGGCTGGTCGTGTGCGCCCGGGGCAGCGCTCCTCTTGGCATTGACACAGAGGCGTTATGCCCCTCCGCCGCACCCCTGCCGCTGGATTCCCTGACCGAACCAGAGCGCCAGTGGGTCGCATCGCAGAAGCAGTCGCTCCCTGCCTTTCTCCGCCTATGGACCCGAAAGGAGAGCCTGATCAAGGCAGAGAAGAGCACGCTGGCCCGCATGTTCTCTTTGCCCTCCCTCGTGGAAAATGGTGTTTTAGTGAAACAGGTAGGCTCAGTATGCTTTCAGGAGCTGCCCATCCTGCCGGATCAATATGTCACGGTCCTCTGCGCAGCGCCGCCCATCCAGACAGAGCTGTTTTCCCTTGCTTTCCAGCAAGTTTTCCCGCTATAAGGCAGAAAAAACCTTTTATATGTTACCACATCGGCTCCTGTTCTGCAAGCGCAGAAATTCCCCGGCAACCCTTCCCAAGAGGTTGGGCAAATCCTTGCGCGCCCCCATGTGTTTCGCTCCATTTTCGCACATGCTCCCGGAATCTAAAATCAAAAGGCGGCTGTCCTGAGCTCAGGGCAGCCGCTGCTCTATTCAGATTTCCTGCTCTCATTCTGCCGCTTGATCACTTTCAGACGGACGAACTCCTCTCGTTCCTTCTCTTCCAGTGCCTCGGTGATGGTGCGGATGGTGGTATCAAAGCTGGGAATCACGATGTTTTTCAAGGCGTTGGCTCGTTTCTGAGACTTCTTAATGGCCTCCGCCAGCCGGTAGATGGATGTCTCGATCTCGGCCAGCTTACGTACCAGAGCCTTTACCCGGTCAAACTCAATATAGGCCCGGTCGAAGGCGGCGGAGGTATAGGCAAAGCCATAGGTGGGTTTGGGCGGGGGAGACTGGCCGGGGATGTGGGGCAGCTCCACCCCCATCACCGAGCGCCAGCGGATATCCAGGCTGTCGTCCGGCTTCACCCCTTCCGCAATGCGGTCGCACAGGCCTAACTCCATGTTGGCTCGGGCCAGGGCCGCATAGGCGGAGTGAAACACCTCGTCAATCTCCTTCTGAACCGCCGAGGCGTCATCCAGCAGGGACATCATCTCCCGCACCAGGATGTTCCGTTTCCGATCCATCAGCTCATAGCCGGTCTGGGCCAGCGCCCTGGATCGCTTGGCGGCCATCAGATTTCCTTTTGTGGGCAATACCGCTGCCATAGGGACACCTCCCTCACATCCCGCGCCCCGTCAACCGACGGGCGCGGAAATTTCATTGTCCGCGCTCCTCCGCAGTGAGCGCCTCGAAAGCACCCTGACGGTAGTGAGCATCCAGTTCTTGGTCAGACACCCGATCCAGCTCACCCCGGGGGAGAATGGACAGCAGGGTCCAGCCCAGTTCCAGGGTCTGCTCCAGGCTGCGGTCCTCCTGCTGGCCCTGGCGGACGAAATACTGCTCGAAAGCCCGGCCGAACTTCAGATACTGCTGATCCAATGGGGACAGCTCATCCTCGCCGATGACGCTGGCCAGGCTCCGGGCATCCTGCACCTTGGAATAGGCGGCGAACAGCTGATTGGACAGGCCGGGGTGGTCATCCCGGGTGAAGCCCTTGCCAATGCCGTCCTTCATTAGGCGGGACAGGGAGGACAGGATATTGATGGGCGGGTACACTCCAGACTGGTCCATGTTCCGGTCCAGCACAATCTGCCCCTCGGTGATGTAACCGGTCAGATCTGGGATAGGATGGGTGATGTCGTCGTTCGGCATGGTGAGGATGGGCACTTGGGTAACCGAGCCCTTCTTTCCCGCAATCATGCCCGCCCGCTCATACAGGGAGGCCATATCGGAGTACAGGTATGCAGGAAAGCCCTTCCGGGAGGGGATCTCCCCTTTGGATGAGGAAAACTCCCGGACTGCCTCGCAATAGGAGGTCATGTCCGTCATCACCACCAGCACATGGTAACCGTGGGTAAAGGCCAGGTACTCCGCCGCGGTCAAGGCGCAGCGGGGGGTCAGGATCCGCTCGATGATGGGGTCAGAGGCCAGGTTCAGAAACATGACCACCCGGGGCAGGGCCCCCGCCTCCTCGAAATTCCGGCGGAAGAACTCAGCCACATCATTCTTGACGCCCATGGCCGCAAAGACGATGGCAAACTCCCCGTCGTCCCCCGCCACCCGGGCCTGACGCACCATCTGGGCAGCCAGCTCGTTGTGAGCCATGCCGGCACCGGAGAAGATGGGCAGCTTCTGTCCACGGATCAGAGTGGAGCAACCGTCGATGGCGGAAATGCCGGTGTAGATACAGCTTCTGGGGTACTGGCGGCTCACCGGGTTGATGGCGGAGCCGTTGATATTCCGCCTCTCATCGGGATAGAGCTCCCCCAGCCCGTCAATGGGGCGACCTGCGCCATCAAACACCCGTCCCAGCATTTCCTTGGAGAGCGCAATATCCATGGGTTTGCCACTAAAGTGAGTGCGGGTGTTTTCCAGGGAAATGCCCCGGGTGCCCTCAAAGACCTGGAGCACCGCCCGGTCCCCCTCAATGAGGATAACACGGCCATAGCGGCGGGAGCCGTCATACATAGTCAGTTCGGCCAATTCGTCATAGGAGACGCCGGACACACCTTCCAGCGCCACCAGGGAGCCGTTCAGATCGGACAGGCCGATATATTCCAATCTCATCTGCGATCACCTCAGCTGTTGGCAGCGTGGACTTTTTCCAGCGCCGCGTCAATCTCCTGCTCGTATCTGGCAAAGCCGGACAGGTCGTCGTTGGGAATCTCGTACTTCATCTTTACCAGGCTGTCAAACACTCCGGTGGCGGTGAACTGGGACAGGGGCACCGCCTTATCCACCGCCACTTTTACTCCGTCGTACAGCCGCAGAATGGTCTGCATCATCTTCAGCTGCTTTTGCAGGGGCACATAAGTGTCGATCTCGTGGTATGCGTTCTGCTGAAGGAATCCCAACCGGATCACCCGGGCAATCTCCATCGTGAGCTTCTGATCCTCTGGCAAAATGTCGGAGCCGATGAGCTTGACGATCTCCAGCAGCTGGCTCTCCTCCCGCAACAGATTGGAGATGCGCTGACGGCATTTGTCAAACTCAGGAGAGACATTTTCATTGTACCAGGGTTTCAGCTCCGAGGTATACTCCGAATAGGAGTTCATCCAGTGGATGGAGGGGAAGTGCCGGGCGTAGGCAAGCCCCCGGTCCAGGGCCCAGAAGCAGCGGATGAACCGCTTGGTGTTCTGGGTGACCGGCTCGGAGAAGTCACCCCCCTGGGGGGAGACGGCGCCGATGACGGTGACCGACCCCTCCTTGCCCTCCAGCGTCTCCACATATCCGGCCCGCTCGTAGAACTCAGCCAACCGGGAGGCCAGGTAGGCGGGGAAGCCCTCCTCCGCGGGCATCTCCTCCAGCCGGCCGGAAATCTCCCGCAGGGCCTCCGCCCAGCGGGAGGTGGAGTCGGCCATCAGGGCCACATGGTAGCCCATGTCCCGGTAATATTCCGCGATGGTCATGCCGGTGTACACCGACGCCTCTCGGGCAGCCACCGGCATATTGGAGGTGTTGGCGATCAAAATGGTACGGTTCATCAGGGGAAGGCCGTTGCGGGGATCCTTCAGTTCGGAGAACTCCTCCAGAGCCTGGGTCATCTCATTGCCCCGCTCCCCGCAGCCCAAATAGACGATGATGTCCGCATCTGACCACTTGGCCAGTTGATGCTGGGTCATGGTCTTGCCCGCACCGAAGGGGCCGGGAATGGCGGCGGCGCCCCCCTTACCGATGGGGAAAAGTGTGTCGATGATTCGCTGGCCGGTGATAAGCGGTTTGGAAATGGGCAGCCGCCGGCGCATGGGCCGGGCGCCCCGGATGGGGCATCGGGCGGCTAGTTTCAGCTGGGTCACCTTGCCCCGCTCGTCCGTCACCTCCACCAGCACGTCGTCCACAGTGTAGGCACCGCTGGCCACTGCCTTGGTTACGGTGCCCTTCAGGCCCGCGGGCACCAGACAGCGGTGGAGAATGGCGGAGGTCTCCTGGCACTGGGCATACAGGGTGCCGGGGGCCACCTGGTCCCCCTCTTTCACCGTAATAGTGACGTCCCACTTCTTCTCGCTGTTCAGGGTAGAGATGTTGATCCCCCGCCCCAGAAAGGGACCGGAGGCAGATTCCAGTGCCCGCAGGGGACGGCCAATACCATCAAAGATATTGCCCAGCAGACCGGGTCCCAGCAGCAGAGCCATAGGCGCACCTGTGGAGCGCACCGGCTCTCCGGGGGCCAGTCCGGCAGTGTCCTCATAGACCTGAACGGTGGTCATTTCCCCCTCTACACCCACCACCTCTCCGATGAGCTCCTCCCGGCCGGCATAGACCATGTCCATCATGGCCAGACCCCGGCCGCCGATGACCTTCACCACCGGGCCGTTGACGCTGTAGATCTGATATTCACCCATGGCCGGTCACCTCCTCACAGCTCATCATCAGACACGGATAGCCCAAAGGACTCTGCAAAGTGGCTAGCCAGTTCCTCCAGCTGGTTGTCAAAGGAACAGTCCACCCGCAGCCCCAGCTCTGGGCAGCGCAGAGCCAGCCCGCCCAGGGAAAAGGAGCCCTCTTCGTATTCCACTTTCACCGGTGCAATTGTTTTGGCCAGCCGATCGGCCAGGGGCAGGTCCTCCTTCCGCAGACGCAGGGACACCCGCCTGGCCCCGGGCAACTGCTTCATAGCCGCCGCCAGCAAAGCCTCCAAATGTTTGGGATATTCCGGCGATGCCGTATACTGAGCAATGCGCTGGCGCACCTTCTCAAAGACCTCCTGACCGATCTCCTTCCGGCGCAGGTAAATCTTCCGTTTCCCCTCCATCAGGTGCATGGAAACCTCCCGACCTGCCTGCGCCCGAATTCTGGCGGCCTCCCGGTCGTAATAGGTCCGAGCAGCCTCCTGGGCCTCCTCCCGCGCCTTTTCCAGCGTTTTCGTCCGGGTGTCCGCCAACTGCCTGCGCAGCTCATCGCTCTCCCGGGCGGCATTCTTCATCACCGCATCTGTAAAATGGAGCAGCTTCTCCATCTGTTGCTGCATAATATGACCTCCTCTATCCGCGCACCCCAGCGCGCTCCGCGCTGATGCCTCAGCACGCCTGTCCCCTTACAGCTTCACTCCGATGGCCTCCCGGATGTACCGGGTAATGGAGTCCTGGGCCCGGGATCCATGTCGGTCCGGGATTTCCACCACCAAGGGAGTCCGCCCCTCCATCTTCCGAGGAGCAAGCTGGTCGGCGCACTGCTCTGCCAACCGTTCGGTAACCAGCAAAATGCCGATGGTGGGATCCTGAAATGCCCGGTCCAGCGCAGCGCTGGCCTCCTCGTGGCTGCGTACAACTACCCCTTCGATGCCGGCCAGTCTTAGCCCCACTTGGGTATCAGTGTTGTCAGAAATCACAAAGTAGCGCATACGCTTCTCCTCCACCTCCAGCCTTTACACACCGGTCCATCCGGGCTGCTCACGACGGCTCGGACGCTTCTGGGATCACGCCTCTCCTGTTCGCGACGCCCGGCTTCCCTCCGTCTCGGACTGGTCTGCGGACCGCCCTGCGGTCCATCCGGGCTGCTCACGACGGCTCGGACGCTTCTAATTAGGATACGAACAGCAGCACCAGAGCGATAATCAGGCCGTACAGGGCCACACCCTCGGCCAGGCCCACAAAGATCAGTGACTTGCCGAACATGCTGTCGTTCTCCGAGATGGCGCCCAGAGCGGCGGAAGCGGAAGAGGCCACAGCGATGCCGCCACCGATACCGGACAGGCCCACAGCCAGGCCGGCGCCAATGTACTTCAGGCCCTCGGCCAGGCCGGCGGTGGACGCTGCGGTTGCAGAGGCCGCCTCAGGGGCGGCGGCAGAGGCCCCAGTCAGTCCTACTACGGACGTGATCAGAAACAGGCCAAAAAACATGGCCACATTGCTCAACAGAGCGTGGCGGGCAGAGGCCCCAGTAAGCTTGCGTACGGCAATGGTCACAAGAGGCAGAAACAGCAGCAGGGTCCCCAGCAGGACAAGGATGATTTTCATCTTGATAACCTCCAATTTCTTTTTCCCTTAGTTCAGCTTGGTGGAATAATCCACGATCCTCGGCTGGAACTCCCGGCCGCTGTCCTGATAGAACCGGCCAAAGAGCTCATAGAATTCCAGACGCAGCACCTGGATGCACACCATCACGCTCTCCAGGCCCATGACAAACAGGTTGCCCAGCACCAAGACCACGATGTTGCCCGAGCCTGCCAGGGCATGCACCACCAGCATCAGCGCTACATGGGTGATCGCGTAGGCGCCCACCCGGAGGAAGGACAAGGTGTTGGTAAGAAAGGACAGCAGTGTCTCAAACAGCTCGAAGAAACCGCCCACCAGCAGCCCGCCCAAGGACTCCGGCTTCCAGTCCTTTTCCCTGGCCGCTAGCTTGGACAGGGGTTCCCGGAAGAGCATGACCAGCAGGGGCAGGACGATCACCGGCAGGATGTACCAGGCCGTGAACAGGTTGACCACCCCCAGCAGGGTGAGCACCGCCGCGGCGATCAGTCCGAAGTAGAACACCATGCCCGCCAGGCCATTGGGCCCAAAGAAAATCTTATCAAAGTCCCGCTGGCGCACCCCGTTGATGATGTTGATGACCATCACATAGCCGATGAGCACCGCACCCAGTCCCAGCGAGGCCAGCAGCAGGTAGAGCACGTTGCTCCCCTCCAAGATCTTGAAGCCGGGCAGGATGTCCTCAAACCCGAACACGGAGCCGTATACGAAGCCGAACACCACCGAGGCCACGCCGCAACAGGAGATGATCCGGCCCAGCCACATCTTCTTTTTTAGCGCCATGAACAAGCCGAACAAGATCAGCAAGGCGCCCTGCCCCGCGTCTCCGAACATGATGCCAAAGAACAGGCAATAGGTGATCGCCATGAAGGTGGATGGGTCAAATTCATGATAGTTAGGCAGTCCGTACATGCGCAGGAAGGGTTCAAAGATCCGGCCCAGTATTCCGTTCTTCAGCTTGGTGGGGGGAGTCATCCCTGCATCCTCTGCCTCGTCGGTCATATAGTCCAGGTTACCGAAGGCCTCCACGTCAGACAGGAACTGGTCCAGCTCTCCCCTGGGCACCCAGCCCATGAGGTAAAAGGTCTCCTTGGAACGGGCCCCATACCGGCGCACCTCCATAACCTGGTTCTCCCGGCACAGCCAAGCTCGCAGCGCCAGCAGGCGCTCCCCCTCCTTGGCCGCCAGGTCCCGTTCTTGTCCCTCCAGCAGCCGCGCCTTTGTCTCATCATCCTGTGCCTGGTTTGTGAGGGTGGCAATCGCCTGCTGGGCCGTACCGTTCACCTGGTCGCTAAAATCTACGGCGACGAAATGCATGGAGGTGAACAAGGCGTCCACCGCCTCCTCCCGGCTGCGCAGGGCGAAGTAGCAGCCGTAGAGCTGGTCCCCATCCATCTTCGTGGGGAAGAAGAAGCAATCCTCCCGCTTATCCAGCGCCTCTTGGAAGGATCGGTAACTCTCCTGAGGCATGTGCCCAAACCGAAACACCAGGTGCTGCATCTCCCTTAACTCAGACAGCTCCAGGGAAAGCCCGGCCAGCTTCTCCAGCTGGCTTGCCGCAGAGCGGTCATCCACCGCCTCCTGGCGCAGTTGATTCACCTGTTGTTCCATCCGGTCCAGCCGCTCGCCCAAGTCATCCAGATAACCCTTGGCCCCCTCCACATCGGCCTGCTCCGGGAACGGGTGGAACGCCGGCTCTAACCCGAGCCGAGTGACCAAGTTATCCGCCTGCCGCAGCAGGGGGGTGATGGGGTTGGCCGTATCCATAGGCCGCAGCCATTTGTTATGATGGACCGCTTGGATGGCCGGTTCCAGATGAAACTGCCGGTCAATCACACAGCTTCTCACCACCTGGTCAAATCCCTCTATCGGACCGGTAATGGTGACAAATTTCATCGGTTGTACTGACATGAAACTCCTCCTTCTCCCCAAACCCTTGCCGTTCCGCGCTCAATCATCCAGAAATTCCAGCAGGGCCGGATTCAGGTCTTGCTGGTACTTGACCGTTTCTACTGCGGACACCACAGCCCGCAGCTCCAATTCCCGCAGGTTCAGGTAGGCCACCGCTGTGTACACCGACGGTTTTCCCATTCGCAGCTGCCGCCGGCTGAGCTGGTATAGCACTGCGCCATACCGGTTTTGCAGCTCTTCCGGCGCAGCACCGCGAAACGCTGAAGCATACGGAGTCGCCTCCACCATCTCCATCACAGCCTGGGCAGTGGGCGCGCTGCACATGGCTCGGATCTGTTCCGGACGCACTTTATAATGGTTTGGAAGTAATACGGGCAGGAAGTCGTCTTCCTCCGGAAAATACTGCTTCATGCGCAGAATGTTCATGATATTGAGCATATCCACCTGGCTCCCCACCGACTGCTCCAACAGCCGCCGGGTATCCCCGGCATAGCGGCGGGCAACCAGCTGAAGGGTCTACCGATAGTAAACCGACCACAGCAGCGCCTCGGTTATTCCGTAGTCTGGAAGCGTTTCTCCCGCACGCAGGCGATTGAGCGCGTCATGGAAGATGCTCCCCTGGGTGGCATCCACCAGGCCGTTGAAGTCCGTGCACTGGCGCAGCTTTTCCAAATCCACCCCGGCCCGGGATACATAGGCTCGGGGCAGCTCCTCTGTCTCCCGGTACAGCCTTGCATGGAGTCTGCGCAGGGCGGCCAGGATCCGTTCCAGCTCCGCTCGGCGGACGGGGAAATCCATGAGAGGCCAGTCCTTCTGGGGAAGAAAGGAGGCCAAGCGCAGCCCCTCCTGGCGCACCTGACCCCGTAGCGCATCCTCCAGCCGGGCCCGGGTGACCAGCGGCTCCCCTGCCAAGGCCTGGGCCGCCTGAGCCCAGGCGGGCTGCTGGCATAGCTCTGCCAGCACCTCCTGCACGCTGCCCAGCCGTGCAATTCTCGCCAGCTCCGCCCGGCGCAGCCGGCGACCATACATCGCCCTGGCCTTCGTGGCCAGCGCTTCATACTGGGCGCTCACGGAATGTCCACCGTTTGGCGAAACAAGGTGTCCACCCAGTTGTCGCCATACCTGGCATAGGCCCGCTCCATCTTTTCCGCAGCCTCTGTCAGCCGGGCATCCTGGGCCGCAATGGCCCGCTCTCTCTTAGCCAGCTCCTCCTGCTTGAGCTTTTCCAGGCGCTCCTTTGCCCGCGCCATCAGATTGTCCCTAATACGCTGGCTCTCCACCATCAGGTGGTCGTTTAGTCCGGCCAACTCCTCACGCGCTTCATCTGTGACCGCATTTGCGGCTCGTTCCGCCTCCAAAATCCGGTCAATCAAGGCTGTGTACTCCACGGAAACCCTCCTCCCAGTCAAAGCGTACTCCCCAAATTTAGTTACACGCCATTTTATCACCCTCATCCGGAAATGAAAAGCACAATTTCACCAAACATTTCTCTCCCATTCGGGAAGATCGTACACTATTTGCAAGAATTCTCTCCCCAGAAGAATGGGGGATTGCCTTCTTCCCTCCCCCGGTATATAATACACTTTAACCAAACAAAGGGACACCTGGCGTGTATATGATACCCTGCTCCCCAATTGTTTGCAATATTACAATATAAGGAGGCACTTCTATGAAAAAGCTGCTGCAGCTGCTGGAAGACGATTGTACCCTGACCCACGCCCAACTGGCATCCATGTCCGGTCTCACCGAGGCAGAGGTGGCAGCGGCAATCAAGAAGTACGAGGAGGAGCGTGTCATTCTGGGCTATACCGCCATTGTGGATTGGGACCGCACCGACCGGGAGAGCGTCACCGCCCTCATCGAGGTCAACGTCACCCCCCAGCGGGGTGAGGGTTTCGACCGGGTGGCTCAGCGCATCTACCAGTACGACGAGGTGGAGTCAGTCTACCTGATGAGCGGCTCCTTCGACCTGACCGTCATCATTTCCGGGCGCTCCCTGAAGGAAGTGGCCCTGTTCGTGGGGGAGAAATTGGCCCCCCTGGAGGACGTCACCGGCACCGCCACCCACTTCATCCTGAAGAAATATAAAGAAAAACACCTGATCTTCCAGAAGCAGGAGGTTCAGGAGGAAAGGTTTGTTTTTGAATGATGAATTACGATCAGATTCTGTGCCGGCGCATCCAGGACGTCCCTCCCTCCGGGATCCGGAAATACTTTGACCTGCTGGAGGGGATGGACGGCGGTATCTCCCTGGGCATCGGTGAGCCTGACTTCCCCACCCCCTGGCACATCCGGGACGCGGGCATCTATTCCCTGGAAAAGGGCTTTACCAAATACACCCCCAATGCGGGCCTGTCCGATCTGCGCCGGGCCATCAGCCGCTACATGAAGCGGCGCTTTGACCTGGTGTACGCCCCCATCGGCCAGATCCTGGTCACCGTAGGGGGCAGCGAGGGGCTGGACCTGGCCTTCCGCTGCCTGCTGGAGGCGGGGGACGAGGTCATCATTCCAACCCCGTCCTTCGTCTGCTATGGGCCGCTGGCCTCCATGTGCCACGGAGTGCCCGTGCTGGTAGAGACCAAGGCGGAGAACGAGTTCCGCCTCACCGCCGACGAGCTGCGCGCCGCCATCACCCCCCGGACCAAGGCCCTGGTGCTCCCCTTCCCCAACAACCCCACCGGGGGCATTATGGGCCGGGATGATCTGGAGGCCATCGCCGACGTGCTCCGGGGCACCAATATCATGGTGATCTCCGACGAGATCTACGCCGAACTGACCTACGGCCAGCACCACGTTTCCATGGCCAATCTGCCCGACATGTATGAGCGCACCATCGTCATCAACGGCTTCTCCAAGGCCTACTCCATGACTGGCTGGCGCATGGGCTATGTGTGCGGACCCAAAGAGCTCATCAGCGCCATGACTAAGCTCCACCAGTACGGCATCATGTCCGCTCCCACCACCAGCCAGTACGCCGCCATTGAGGCCATGGAAAACGGGGATCGGGACATCGAGAACATGCGGGAAGAGTATGACGGCCGCCGGCGCTTCCTGGTGGACGGCTTCCGCAAACTGGGGCTGGACTGCTTCGAGCCTCGGGGCGCTTTCTACACCTTCCCTTGCGTCAAGTCCACCGGACTGTCCAGCGAAGAGTTCTGCGAGCGGCTCATCGTGGAGGAAAAGGTTGCCGTTATCCCCGGCACCGCCTTCGGCCCGGGGGGCGAGGGCTATGTCCGTGCCTGCTATGCGGCCTCCATGCGGGATCTGGGCGAAGCGCTCAGTCGTATGGGCCACTTCTTGGAAAATCTGAAAAATTCCCGGGTCTGACCCGATTGCGACAGGAGCTGACACTGTGAATATCGTATGTTTGGATATGGAGGGCGTACTGGTCCCTGAGATTTGGATTGCCTTCGCCCAGGCCAGCGGCATTCCCGAACTGAGCCGCACCACCCGAGACGAGCCGGACTATGACAAGCTGATGGCTTGGCGTCTGGACATCCTCCGGACACATGGCCTGGGCCTGAAAGAGATCCAGGATGTGATCTCCGGCATTGATCCGCTACCTGGCGCCAAGGCCTTCCTGGATGAGTTGCGCACCCTCACCCAGGTGGTCATTCTCAGTGATACCTTTGAACAGTTCGCCCAGCCCTTGATGCGGAAGCTGGGCTGGCCTACCCTGCTATGCAACACCCTAGAGATAGCCACCGACGGATCCATCACCGGCTACCACATGCGCTGTCCCCAGTCCAAGCTCACTACCGTGCGAGCGCTTCAGTCCATGGGCTACGACACCATCGCCGCCGGAGACAGCTTCAACGACCTGGCTATGATCCAGGCCAGCAAGGCTGGCTTTCTTTTCCGCACCACCCCCCAGATCAAGGCCGATTATCCGCAGCTGCCCGCTTTTGAGGAGTTTGACGATCTGCTGCGCGCCATCCAGGGCGCCTTGAACTGAGTGTCCCCATCCCCCTTTTGCATCAGCGGGGTCGGGGACTCTCTCCCGGCCGTACGTCCATCGGAAAGGAGTCCTTCCCATGTCAGCCGATTTTTCCACGCTCCCCTTTCGTCCTGCGGACATCTTGCTTCCCCAGGACTGCGACCTCACCCTCTGGTCGGTGGTGGCCTGCGACCAGTACACCTCTCAGCCGGAGTACTGGCAGCGGGTGGAGGAGCGGGTGGGCCGCGCCCCATCCTCGTTGCGCCTGATTCTTACGGAGAGCAGCCTGGACGGCCCGCATGTGGAAACAGATATCATGGATGTGAATAACACCATGAGCCGATACCTCCGGGAGGGCCGTTTCGTCCAATTGGAGCAGAGCATGATCTATGTAGAGCGCACCCTACACAATGGCAGGGTGCGCCGAGGCTTGGTGGGCATGGTAGATCTGGAGCAGTATGATTACGAGCCCGGCTCCCGCGCTCCGGTCCGGGCCACGGAAGGAGTAATCCTCTCCCGCATCCCGCCCCGGGTGGCCGTGCGGAAAAACGCCCCCATCGAGCTGCCCCATACCATGCTGCTGTGTGATGATCCCGGCCGCACCGTCATCGAGCCCCTCACCGCCCAGAAGGACCAGATGGAACCGCTCTATGACTTCCCTCTCATGGAGGAGGGTGGCCGGGTGGCCGGCTGGCGCCTTGGACCTGCTCAGCTCGACCAAGCGGCGCAGGCCATGTCCCGTCTGGCCGACCCCGACAGTTTCCGCACCCGGTATCATACCGACGCGCCGGTCATGCTCTTCGCTGTGGGGGACGGTAATCACTCCCTGGCCACCGCCAAGGAGTGCTATGAGCGGCAGAAACGGCTGACCTCCCCTGACCGCTGGGCCAGCCTGCCCGCCCGGTTCGCCCTGTGCGAGCTGGTCAACCTCCATGACGACAGCCTGGAGTTTGAACCCATCCACCGGGTAGTCTTTCACACCGATTCGCAAGCCCTGCTCACCGCCCTGATCCATCATTTCCCCGGCGCCAGCCGGGGCGCAACCGGCCGGGGCCAGGTGCTGCACTATGTCTGTGGAGCGGGGGAGGGAGATATCACCATCCCAAATCCACCGTTCCAGCTTCCGGCGGAGACTCTGCAGCTGTTCCTGGACGAATATCTCGCAGGCCATGCAGGCCGGGTGGACTACATTCATGGAGAGACTGTGGCCAGGCAGTTTGCCGCCCGATCGGGAAATATCGCCTTTCTTCTGCCCACCATGGATAAGGCTGAGCTATTTCCCACTGTCATCCGCGATGGGGCGCTGCCTCGGAAAACCTTTTCCATGGGACAGCCCAACGACAAGCGCTTCTATTTAGAGGCCCGAAAAATCCGCTGAACGATGCACTGCTGCCGGCACGGCATACCCGTGCCGGCAGCTCCATCCATCCGCATCCAGGAGGAGTATCACTTTTACCAATAGGAGGAGGTCTTTTCATGCAGGTGCAGGCCTATGCTAAACTGAATCTCTCGTTGGACATCCTCCGCCGCCGGGAGGACGGCTACCACGACCTTCAGATGGTGATGCAGTCCATCTCCCTGGCTGACACCCTCACCATCACCCCGGGGGCGGGCCGGATGGATACCAACCTTTCCTACCTACCCGCCGACGGGCGCAACCTGGCCCAAGCGGCTGCCGCCGCATTCCGGGCGGCCACCGGTCTGGACATCCAAGTGGACATCGCCATCCAAAAGCACATCCCTGTGTGCGCCGGGCTGGCGGGGGGCAGTTCGGACGCGGCAGCGGTACTGCGGGCACTGAATGAACACACCGGCGCCGGGCTCTCCCCGGAGCGGCTGGCCAAAATCGGGGAGGCGGTGGGCTCCGACGTACCCTACTGCGTCCTGGGGGGCACCGCCCTGGCCGAGGGCAGGGGAGAGGTGCTCACCCCGCTGTCCCCACTCCCCCCCTGTCACGTGGCGGTGTGCAAGCCCCCCTTCCCCATCTCCACCCCCCAGCTCTTCGCACGAGTGGACACGAAGAAAATCACCCGCCGTCCGGATACCCAGGGGTTGATCGCCGCCCTGGGAAGAGGCGATCTGCCAGACGTCGCCCGGCGGATGTACAACGTCTTTGAGGATGTGCTGGAGCCCCGGCGCCGAGCCCAGATCGACGCCATCAAGGCCCAGCTCATCGACTGCGGTGCCCTGGGTGCCTCAATGACGGGCAGCGGCCCCACCGTGTTCGGCCTGTTCCTGGATGAGAGTGCCGCCCACCGGGCCGTCAAGGCGCTGCAAGAACAGTATCGTGAAGTTTTCCTCGCCCAAACTGTATAAAAAGCAGGCGCACCGTCCACAATGTAGGTACCCTACATAAGGACGGTGCGTTTTCTATGGTTTCCAACAAGCTGCGCCTCTGGGAGGCGGCCCTCTTTCTGGCCTTCGGCCTGACCCTCACCGCCGGCGTCTGGTCTTCTGCCAGCGCCAGCGCCCTGGCCGGGCAAGTGCTCCGCCTCCACGTGGTGGCCAATTCCGACACCCAGGAAGACCAGGTCCTGAAACTCCAGGTCCGGGACGCGGTACTGGAGCAGGCAGACCTCCTCTTGGAGGACGTCACCGACCGGGGGGAGGCGGAGGCCGTCCTATCCCAGCAGCTCCAGGCCCTGGCGGAAGCCGGTGCCGCCGTGGTGGCCGGGGCAGGGTATGACTACCCGGTCACAGTATCCCTGGAAGACTGCTGGTTCCCCACCAAGGTATACGACGGCTTCTCCCTGCCCGCAGGCACCTACCGTGCCCTGAGGATCGTCATCGGGGAGGGCGGGGGCCAGAACTGGTGGTGCGTAGTGTCCCCGCCCCTGTGCCTGGCCTCCGTCACCGAGGAGGTGGCCTCTACCGCCGCCCAGGCTGGCTTGTCCGAGGATCAGGTATCCCTCATCACCGGCCGGGACGGGGGATATGTGGTGAAGTTCAAGCTGATGGAGTGGTGGGACAGCCTGATCCAGGCCCTGGGCCTGTCACGATAAAAAGCCGCCCGGGAACAGCGTGCGCTGTTCCC
>CAJLWS010000008.1 GCA_905210385.1 uncultured Eubacteriales bacterium
TCTACCCCTGCCCGTGCTGCGGGTATCTGACCTTTCCCGCCCCCAAGGAGGAGGCCATAGCCTACATCTGCCCGGTGTGCTTCTGGGAGAACGACGTGTTCGACCCGGGGGAGGACGACCCCAGCGACGAGAACGGGGGCATGACCCTGCGCCAAGGCAGGGAAAACTACCGGAAGTGGGGGGCGGTGCGTCCCGATCTGGTTCCCTACGCCCGGCCGCCCCGGCCGGTCGAGCGGCCGGATCCCTCTGAGGAGTAAATACAATTCGGAATATAGCAAAGGAATATTACCATGCAAGATCATATTTTCATCAAAGGCGCCAGGGAAAACAATCTGAAGAATATTGACGTTACCATCCCCCGGGACAAACTGGTGGTGCTCACCGGCCTGTCCGGGCCGGGCAAGTCCTCCCTGGCCTTTGAGACGCTGTACGCCGAGGGACAGCGGCGGTATGTGGAGTCCCTGTCCTCTTACGCCCGGATGTTCCTGGGTCAGATGGAGAAGCCCGACGTGGACTACATCGAGGGGCTGTCCCCTGCCATCTCTATCGACCAGAAGACCACCAGCAAGAACCCCCGGCCCACCGTGGGCAGGTTGACAGAGATCTACGACTACCTGCGCCTGCTGTGGGCCCGGGTGGGCACCCCCCACTGCCCCATCTGCGGCAAGGAGATCCAGCAGCAGACCATCGACCAGATCATTGACCAGGTGATGGCCCTGCCCGAGGCCACCCGTATCCAGGTGCTGGCCCCCGTCATCCGGGGCAAAAAGGGGGAGCACGCCAAGATCTTTGAGGACGCCCGGAAGTCCGGCTATGTCCGCTGCCGGGTGGACGGCTCCCTGTATGAGCTCACCGAGGAGATCAAGCTGGACAAGAACCGGAAGCACTCCATTGAGATCGTGGTGGACCGTCTGGTGATCCGGGAGGATGTGGCCCGCCGCCTCACCGACTCGGTGGAGACTGCCTCCAACCTGTCCGGGGGCATCGTGCTCATCAACATCGTGGGGGAGGACCGGGACATCCTCTTCTCCCAGAACTACGCCTGCGAGGACTGCGGCGTGTCCATCGAGGAACTCACCCCCCGGATGTTCTCCTTCAACAACCCCTATGGGGCCTGTCCCACCTGCATGGGGCTGGGATCCCAGCTGAAGGTGGACCCGGATCTGATCATCCCAAACAAGTCTCTGTCCATCCTGGACGGGGCCATCACCGCCTCGGGCTGGAACCACATCAAGTCCGACGGCATCTCCCGGATGTACTTCGAGGCTTTGGCCAAAAAGTACCGCTTCAAGCTCACCGACCCGGTGGAGAAGCTCTCCCCGGAGGTGATGGACGTGATCCTCTACGGCACCAGGGGAGAGAAGCTGGACATCGTCTATGACCAGCCCCGGGGCAAAGGGGTGCTCCACCAGCCCTTCGAGGGCATCGTGAACAATCTGGAGCGCCGCTACCGGGAGACCCAGTCCGATGCCATGAAGCGGGAGATCGAGGAGTGCATGTCCCAGTCCCCCTGCCCGGACTGCGGCGGCAAGCGGCTGCGGAGGGAGGCCCTGGCGGTCACCGTGGGGGGCATCTCCATCCACGACTTCTGCGAGAAGCCCATCACCGAGGCCCTGGCCTTCCTGGACACCATCACCCTCAGCGACACCCAGATGAGGATCGCCGACCAGATCTTGAAGGAGATCCGTGCCCGACTGGGCTTTCTGCGCTCTGTGGGGCTGCAGTATCTCACGCTCAACCGTCAGGCGGGCACCCTGTCTGGCGGGGAGAGCCAGCGCATCCGCCTGGCCACCCAGATCGGCTCCTCCCTCATGGGGGTGCTGTATATCCTGGACGAGCCGTCCATCGGCCTGCACCAGCGGGACAACGACCTGCTGCTGGCCACCCTCAAGCGCCTGCGGGATCTGGGCAACACCCTCATCGTGGTGGAGCACGACGAGGACACCATGCGGGCAGCCGACTATATCGTGGACATCGGCCCCGGGGCGGGTGTCCACGGGGGCCAGGTGGTGGCCTGCGGCACCGCCGAAGAGGTGATGAACACCCCCGGCTCCATCACGGGGGACTACCTGGCCGGGCGGCGGAAAGTGCCCGTGCCCGAGACGCGCCGGCCGGGCAACGGCCACCAGCTGGTCATCCGGGGAGCGGCGGAGAACAACCTGAGGCACATCGACGTGGCCTTTCCTCTGGGCGCCTTCATTGCCGTCACCGGGGTGTCCGGGTCGGGGAAATCCTCCCTGGTCAACGAGATCCTGTACAAGCGGCTGGGGGCGGACCTGAACCGCACCAAGGCCCGGCCGGGGAAGCACGACGGCATCGAGGGGGAGGAGTTCCTGGACAAGGTCATCGCCATCGACCAGTCCCCCATCGGCCGCACCCCCCGGTCCAACCCGGCCACCTACACCGGGCTGTTCAACGACATCCGGGAGCTGTTTGCCTCCACCCCCGACGCCAAGAGCCGGGGGTACAACGCCGGGCGGTTCTCCTTCAACGTCCGGGGGGGCCGGTGCGAGGCCTGCTCCGGGGACGGCCTGATCAAAATTGAGATGCACTTCCTGCCGGACATCTACGTTCCCTGCGAGGTGTGCAAGGGCAAGCGGTACAACCGGGAGACCTTAGAGGTGCGCTACAAGGGCAAGAACATCCACGAGGTGCTGGAGATGACGGTGGAGGAGGCCCTGCCCTTCTTCGAGAATCTGCCCAAGTTGAAAAACAAGCTCCAGACCCTTATGGACGTGGGGCTGGGCTATGTGAAGCTGGGCCAGCCCTCCACCACCCTGTCCGGCGGAGAGGCCCAGCGGGTGAAGCTGGCCACAGAGCTGTCCAAGCAGTCCACCGGCTCCACCATCTATATCCTGGACGAGCCCACCACCGGCCTGCACACCGCCGACGTCCACCAGTTGGTTGACGTGCTCCAGCGGTTTGTGGACAAGGGCAACACGGTGGTAGTCATCGAGCACAACCTGGATGTCATCAAGACCGCCGACTATATCATCGACCTGGGCCCCGAGGGCGGGGCAGGCGGGGGGCAGATTGTCTGCACCGGCACCCCGGAGGAAGTGGCGGCCTGCGAGGCGTCCTACACGGGAAAATACCTGAAGCGGATGCTGTGACCGCCCCGGGAAAGTTCACCGTTTTGACACCAACTTGAACGGGAAGGAGAGAGCTAGCATGTACCTGTATCTGGTGCGCCACGGGCAGTCGGAGGGCAACGTGGCCAAGACCTTCCACGGCCACATCGACTACCCCCTCACCCCGCTGGGTCGGGAGCAGGCCCGGCAGGCGGCGGAGAAACTGAAAGGAGTCTCCTTCACCCGGTGCGTGGCCAGCGACCTGTCCCGGGCCTGGGACACGGCCCTGGCCTGTGTGGAGGGCCGGGGGATCGTCCCCGAGTGCTGTCCCGGCCTGCGGGAGCAGTTCGTGGGAGATGCCGAGGGGCTGACCTGGGAGGAGATGGGACAGCGCTTCCCCGGCATTCGGGAGATGTACATATCCGACTGGTCCCACACCACGCCCCCCGGCGGCGAGCCTCCGGAGGAGATGGCCCGGCGGGTGGGGGCCTGCGTGGACGAGATCATCCGCCGGGGGGAGGATACCCTGGTGGTGGCCCACAACGGCTCCCTGTCCCTGATGTTGAAGCACCTGGGGCTGGAGGGAGAGGACGAACTGCTCCGTCCCGGGTATTTCTTCAACCACGGGGCCTACACCGCAATTCAGATCCAGGAGGGCAAATCGGAGCTGAAGGGGTTTAATCTGTGACGAGACCCATGCCCGGGGCATAGAATGACCCGGGAGGTGGGGAAGAATGACGCTTCTGGAGCTTTTGCTGGCCCTGCTGGCCGTCTTCGGACTGCTCTGCCTGATCTGGTTGGGGCTGGGCTGGCTGCTGCTGCCCCTGCGCTGCCCCGCCCGGGTGATTCTGGAGGCCCGGGGGAGCGGGGAGGGGCTGGAGCAGGCGGTGCGCGGTCTGCTGTGGCTGAGGCGCACGGGCCTTTGGCGGGGGACGGTGATCCTCCGGGACACGGGCCTGGACGGCCAGGGGCGGGCGCTAGCCAATGTTTTGTGCCTGCAGGACGGGGTTCGACTGGTGCAGCGTCCGGACAAGGACGGCCCTCATAAGATATAGCGCCGGGGTTCCGGCGGAACACTACATAGGAAATGAGGAATGATTCATGGAAGTCAAACAGGCTTTGGAGGAGCTGGAAACCCTCCAGAAGAAGATGTACGCCTACCAGTGCGCCTCCTCGTCCCTGTACCTGGACAGCGTTACCGTGGCGCCCAAAGATACTGCTCAGGGCCGAGGGGTGGCCCTGAGTATCCTGGCGGGGGAGAGCCACAAGCTGTTTGCCAACCAGGAGGTGGGAGAGCTGCTGGACTTCCTGACGGAGCACAGCGGGGAGCTCACCCTCCTCCAGCGCCGGCAGGTGGAGGAGCTGCGCCGAAGCTGGCGGCAGATGTTCCGCATCCCGGCGGAGGAATACATGGCCTATGCCCAGCTCACCAATGAGGCCAGCGATGTGTGGCACAAGGCCAAGGAGACCAACGATTTTGAACTCTTCCGCCCGGTGCTGGAGCAGCTGGTGGCCTTCAACCGGAAGTTCGCCGGTTACTACGACGACACCAAGGCCCCCTACGACGCCCTGCTCAATGAGTATGAGCGGGGGGTGGACATGGCCTATCTGGACCGGTTCTTCGCCGCCATCCGGGAGAGGCTGGTGCCGGTGATCCGCGCCATCGGGGAGAAGGAGCAGCCCGACGACCGCTTCCTCCACCGGGAGTACCCCGTGGAGCAGCAGCGCAGGTTCTCCGACTACCTCATGGAGGTGCTGGGGCTGGACCGGGCCCACTGTGCCATCGGGGAGACGGAGCACCCCTTCACCCTGGAGTTCAACAATCAAGATGTGCGCATCACCACCCACTACGACCCCCACGACGTGGCCAGCTCCATGTACTCGGTGATTCACGAGGGGGGCCATGCCAAATACGAGTTGGGGATCCGGGATGATATCCAATATACCTGCCTGGCAGGGGGCGTATCCATGGGGGTGCATGAGAGCCAGTCCCGGTTCTATGAGAACCTGATCGGCCGATCCCGGCCCTTTATCGAGGCTATTTTTCCAAAAATGCGGGAGTTCTTCCCGGAGCAGCTGTCCGACGTGACGGCGGAGGGATTCTACCGGGCGGTGAACAAGGCCCAACCTTCCCTCATCCGTATTGAGGCGGACGAACTGACCTACTGCCTGCACATCATGGTGCGCTATGAGATCGAGAAACAGCTCATCGGCGGCACCCTGGAAGTGAAGGACGTGCCGGAGACCTGGAACCGGCTGTACAAGGAGTATCTGGGGGTGGATGTGCCTGACGATAGGCAGGGGTGCCTTCAGGACTCCCACTGGTCGGGCGGCTCCTTCGGATACTTCCCTTCCTACGCCCTGGGCAGCGCCTACGGCGCCCAGATGCTGCGCAACATGGAGAAGGAGTTCGACGTGTGGGGCCCGGTGTCCCGGGGAGACCTATCCCAGGTATCTGCCTGGCTGGGGGATAAGGTCCACCAGTACGGCGGCCTGCTCACCCCGGCGGAGGTGGTGAAGAACGCTTGCGGGGAATTTGACCCTAGCATTTACACAGACTATCTGGTGGACAAGTACAGCCGGCTGTACGGCTTATAAACGGCTCGGCTGGGTGCGGAAAAGGGGGAAAGCGCCTGTGAGAATCGCGTTGGTGACAGGAGCCTCCAGCGGACTGGGCCGGGAATTTGTCCGGCAGCTGGACCGGGAGAGAAGGCTGGAGGTGGACGAGCTGTGGGTGATCGCCCGCAGGGAGAACCGCCTGATCGAGCTGGGGGAGCGCTGCGCCCACCGGGTGCGGCCCATCCCCATGGACCTGACCCGGCGGGAGAGCGTGGAGGAGCTGAAGGCCCTGCTGGCGGCGGAGAAGCCGGAGGTGGCTGTGCTGGTATGCGCTGCCGGGCTGGGGCGAATCGGGAGAACCTGGGAGATCTCAGACCGGGACAATGACGCCATGATTGACCTGAACTGCAGGGCGGCGGTGGATGTGACCTCCATCTGCCTGCCTTATCTCCGCCGGGGCAGCCGGGTGCTGGAGCTGTGCTCCACCGCCGGCTTCCAGCCCATGCCGGAGCTGAACGTGTACGCGGCCACCAAGGCCTTCCTGCTCAGCTATACCAAGACACTGCACTACGAGCTGCGGGGGCGGGGAATCCGTGTCACTGCGGTGTGTCCCTATTGGGTTAAGGACACAGAGTTCATCCCCAAGGCCAAGGAGCACGAGCCTGGAGGATTCCGCCATTTTCCCTTAGCGTCCCGGGCAGAGAACGTGGTGCGTCGGGCCCTGTGGGACAGCAAGTGGAATCTGTGGGTGTCCACCCCGGGACCGGTATGCGCCGTTCACAGGCTGACTGCCAAGTTTATTCCCCATGCGGTGATGGTCCCGCTGATGGACCTGGTGCGGCGGCTGTAGACGCCGCAATGGATGGATGGAGGGATCAGAAAAAGATGAAAGACACCGTGGAAACTCTGACCGCCCAGGCCCGGCAGGCTACGGAGGAACTGCTGGCGGCAGCAAGGATCCGCCCGGGAGACCTGGTCGTGGTGGGCTGTTCCTCCTCGGAGATCGTGGGGGGGCAGATCGGCCACGCCTCCAGTTTAGAGGCGGCCCAGGCGGTGTTCGCCGGCATCTACCCAGTGCTGCGGGAGCGGGAGGTCTGGCTGGCCGCCCAGTGCTGCGAGCACCTGAACCGAGCCCTGATCATCGAAGAGGCATGCGCCCGGCAGTTCGGCTATGACCCGGTGTGCGTGGTGCCCCAGCCCAAGGCGGGGGGCTCCTTTGCCACCACCGCCTGGCGCAGCTTTACCTCACCCGTGGCGGTGGAGCACATCCGGGCGCACGCCGGGCTGGATATCGGCGGAACCCTCATCGGTATGCATCTGCGGGATGTGGCGGTTCCGGTGCGCCTGAGCCTTACACACATTGGACAGGCAATCCTGCTATGCGCCCGTACCCGGCCAAAGCTCATCGGGGGCAGTCGGGCGGTATATGAATGAGCCCCGCTTTATGGCAAAAGCTCCACGCCCACCCGGCGTGGAGCTTTTGCAAGTTTTGCCAGCCATGAATGCAGAGAAAAATTTCACCTTGCCCAAAGGAAGGGTTTGTATTATAATAACTTATATTTATGATTAGCGAACCGGCAGGAGGAACCAGCGATGAAATTTCATGAGATGCCCTATCAACGCCCGAATCTTGAGGAGGTCAAGAACGTCCTCTCCGGTTACATCCAGCGATTGAAAGACGCTGCCGACTATGAGCAGGCCAAGGCGGTCTTTCTGGAGTTTGAAAGATACAATGAGCATGTGGGCACCATGGGAACCCTGGCCCATGTCCGCCACTCCATTGATACCCGGGACGAATTCTACGACGGGGAGGAGAAGTTCTGGAACGCCGCCGGGCCGGAGCTCCAGGAGTACGGTCAGGCCTGGACCCAGGCCATGCTGAACTCTCCCTTCCGTAAGGACTTTGAGGAAGAGTACGGCGACCTGATGTTCGTCAACGCGGAGATTGAGTTGAAGACCTTCTCTCCGGAGATCATTCCCCAGCTCCAGCAGGAGAACGAGCTGACCCAAGAGTATGAGAAGCTGCTGGCTTCCGCACAGATTCCTTTTGAGGGTAGGACCTATACTCTGTCCCAGCTCACCCCCTTCAAGAACGATCCGGACGACGACCGCCGCCTGGCTGCCTGGAAGGCGGAGGGCCAGTGGTACAAGGACAACCAGGAGAAGCTGGACACCATTTATGATCAGCTGGTTCACCTCCGGGACGAAATGGGCCGTAAGCTGGGCTATGAGGGGTATACTACCCTGGGCTACTACCGCATGGGCCGCAACTGCTACACCAAGGAGGATGTGGAGCGCTTCCGCGCCGCCGTGGTGAAGTACCTGGTGCCCGTGGCCGACCGGGTCTACCGCAAGCAGGCCCAGCGCCTGGGCAAGACCTATCCCATGAGCTTTGCCGACAACGCCCTCCAGTTCCGTTCTGGCAATCCCAGGCCTGTGGGGGCTGCCGATGATATCCTGGCTCAGGGGAAAAAGTTCTACGATGAGCTCTCCCCCGAGACCAGTGTGTTCTTCCGCACCATGCTGGACAATGAGCTGCTGGATGTGCTGTCCACCGAAGGCAAGCAGTCCGGGGGCTACTGCACCGGCATCCGGGAATACAAGGTGCCCTTCATCTTCGCCAACTTCAACGGTACCCAGGGGGACGTGGAGGTGGTCACCCATGAGGCGGGCCATGCCTTTGCCTACTGGACCAACCGGGACCGGGTACCCGGAGAGTATACCTGGCCCTCTATGGAGGCCTGTGAGGTCCACTCCATGTCCATGGAGTTCTTTGCCGAGCCTTGGGCGGACGGCTTTTTCGGCCCGGACGCCCGCAAGTTCCTGTACAGTCACCTGGCCGGAGCGCTGACCTTTATTCCCTATGGCACCATGGTGGACCACTTCCAGCACGAGGTGTATGCCAATCCGGACATGACCCCGGCCCAGCGCCACGCCGTGTGGAA
The DNA here is from genome assembly GCA_905210385.1 of uncultured Eubacteriales bacterium. Classification (GTDB taxonomy): domain Bacteria; phylum Bacillota; class Clostridia; order Oscillospirales; family Oscillospiraceae; genus Enterenecus. The sequence goes on from CAJLWS010000008.1 coordinate 8,576, forward strand.
GGAGCTGCTGGGGGTGTATATGCCCTGGATGCGCCTGGACGGGGACATCCCCTTCTACAGCGAAGGAGAGGGCTGGCAGCGCCAGCACCACATCTACTCCAGCCCCTTCTACTATATTGACTACTGCCTGGCGCAGACCGTGTCCCTCCAGTTCTGGGCCCTGATCCAGAAGGACCGGAAGGACGCATGGGACCACTACATGGCCTATACCCGCCAGGGAGGAAGCCGCACCTTTACCGAGCTTCTGAGAAATGCCGGGCTGGAATCCCCCTTTGACGAGAACTGTCTGCGGGGGGTATGTCAGATGGCCAGCGTCTGGCTGGATGGGTTTGATCTGACAGGGATCCGATGAAAAAAGTCATGTGTAGTTTCTCGGACGTACAAACGTTTGTCTTGCCTGGACGGAGGAAAAGGGAGATATTGACAAAAAATTGTGCAATCCCCACAAAAACAAGCGTCTTCCGGCGGCGGAATTTCTAAGCTAACGGAGCGGTTTTGGGTAGGTTTTCGGTGAGAACTGTGCTATAATTGTGAACATCCAGTTAACAGCAATAAAATGCAAGTTAAAAACCTAAATCCTGCACAACGATGTGTTCCCCGCTGGCTTAACTTAAAAAGACGGCGGGGAACTTGCAAAAAGGGACGTCCCTTTTCCGCCGCGGCGGCGTAGTACTCCACGCCGCGCGCAAGGGGAGTTGATCTGGCGGCCCGTCCGGCCCTGTGCGTGGAGCGGAGACAATCCCTCGCTTTATCCTGTGAACAGAGGAGAGCATCCTTGTTCAAGATAGATCCCGAAACTAATGCTTAGGAGGAAAGAACATGAAAAAGCTCGTGGCAATGCTGCTGGCTCTGATGATGTGCGTCGGCCTGTTCGCAGGCTGTGCAAACACCACCAGCGACAGCAGCGAGAGCCCCAGCTCCGGTACCACCGGCGAAGGTGTCAGCTACACCTACCGGGACTATTCCGAGGCTCTGGGCACCAACTGGAACTCCCACACCTTTGAGACCAACGCAGACATCGCCATCATGAGTTACATCACCACCCAGATGGTGACCATGATGCCCCTGGACACTGAGAACGGCGTGTATCAGTGGGTGTATGAGATGGCCACCTCCGTCACCGACGTGACCGCCGACCATCAGGATGACCTGACCAACTACGGTGTCACCCTGCCCGAGGGTACTAACCCCGAGGATGTCACCGAGGGTTATGTGTATGAGGTTACCCTGAACCCTGATGCCGCGTGGCAGGATGGCACTCCCATCAATGCCGATACCTACATCTACTCCATGCAGCAGCTGCTCAACCCGGACATGAAGAACTACCGGGCCAACCTGGTGTACAGCGGTGAGGGCGCCCTGGCTGGAGCTAACGCCTACTATAACTCCGGCAGCCCCATTTACAATCCTCTGGTTCCCGCCTATGGCGAGGGAGAGACTCCCGATTACTCCTATGATCTGGAGCAGGGGATTGCCGACGGGCAGGTTTATATCAACGTCACTGCGACCAATATGACCCTGTACAACGACAGCCTGAGCAACCTGAACTCCATGGTTGGCGCTGGCCTTGGCGATCAGATCAACGCCCTGGCTGAGGCTGCCGACGCCTACGGCTACACCCTGGTGACCGCTGAGAACCGCGAGACCGTGGAGACCGTGGTCAACACCATCCTGTCCGGCCTGTTCGGCATCACCGATCCCACCGAGCAAGCCAACTACCTGAAGGAGGCCCTGTTCTACAACGACGGCTCCGTGTCTGAAGAGCTGGAGTTTGAGGGCACCGTGGGCCTGATCAAGGTGGACGACTACACCCTGCGCTATGTCACCCAGGCCTACATTGACCTGAACAACTTCATGACCTTCCTGGGCGATGGTTATCTGGTTTACGAGGAGACCTATGAGGCCGGCAAGGATACCACTGGCACTCTGGTGACTACCGATTACGGCACCAGCCCTGAGAACACCATGTCCTTTGGCCCCTACATCCTGGAGTCCTATCAGGCCGACCGCCAGATGGTCTTTACCCGCAATGAGAACTGGTATGGCTGGGAGGACGAGCGCAACGACGAGGGCAACCTGGTGTCCTATACCCCCTATGAGGTGGACGGCGAAAACGTGGAGCGCTGGCAGGCCACCAGCATTGTGATTGACGTCACGGACGACAACACCGCCATGCAGGCCTTCCTCAGCGGCGATCTGGGCTCTTGGCGCCCCACAGCCGAGGAGCTGCCCAACTACACCACTTCCACCCAGCTGTTCCAGCAGCAGGAGAGCTACACCATGTCCTTCTTCTTCAACACCGACGTGGCGGCTCTGCAGACTATGGACACCTCCGGCGGCAACACCAACAGCGTGGTGCTGTCCAACGAGAACTTCCGCCGCGCCATGAGTCTGGCCATCAACCGGGATGAGTATGTCACCGCTACGCCTGGCTATGTGGCGGCTTACTCCCTGATGAACGACATGTACTACTATGATCCGTATAACGACCCCACCTCCAACTACCGTCACTCTGACGCCGCCATGCAGGCCATCTGCAACCTGTACGGCGTGGAGTACGGTGAGGGCACGCCCTACGCCACCCTGGAGGACGCCTACAACTCCATCAACGGCTACAACCTCACCGAGGCCCAAGCCCTGATGGCCCAGGCCTGTGACGAGCTGGTGGAAGCCGGGCTGTATACCGAGGGCGAAGACATTTATATCCGCATTGCCTGGGCGGCCGGATCCCTCTCCGACCCGGACAATAACCAGGTGGCCCTGCTCAACGAGATGGTCAACGCCGCCCTGGAGGGCTCCGGCTTTGGCACTCTCACCTTTGAGGCTGTGGGCAACCTGGAGAACCGTTACGCGGACGTGCCCGCCGGTCCCTATGCCATCGGCTACGGCGCTTGGGGCGGTGCTTACTTCTATCCCTTCCGCAACATGCAGGTCTACTGCGATCCCGACCAGTATGATGTGAACGAGATGGGGTGCTGGGATCCCACCACCGAGACCCTGACCCTCAACATCAATGGTGAGGACGTGACCATGACCTGGCAGGAGTGGTCCAACTGCATGATCGGCGCCGGCGCGTATGCCACTGCAGACAATGAGACCAAGCTGCAGATTACCGCCCTGCTGGAAGAGGAGTACCTGAACAAGTTCTACCGTATCCCCCTGTGCGGCACCACCATTTGTGAGCTGCTGTCCTATCAGGTGCGGTACATCACCGAGAACTACAACGTCATGTATGGTTTCGGCGGCCTGGAGCTGCTTCAGTTCCAGTACAGCGATGCCGAGTGGGAGGAGTTTGTCTCTTCTGAGGGCGGTACCCTGAGCTACGAGTAAGAAAGAAATATCGCAGAGCCGAACCAAATCAGTCTACCGGGCAGGGGAGGGGCTCCCTCCTCTGCCCGGCGCGGCTTTTCCCCCGGCGGGTCTTGATCACATTCGGCTCCAATGAGAATTTGCGGAGGCCGAAAAGGAGACGAGTCTATGGCCAAATATGTGCTGAAACGGATCTTACTGATGATCCTTACCTTTTTCGTCATTGTGACGATATGCTTCATGCTCATCCGGCTGCTGCCCCGGGAGCTTCCCATGGAGGAAAACCTCCGGGAAGTGATGCTGGCCCGGTTCGAGGCGCTGGGCTATAACGAGCCGCTACTGGTACAGTATGGTATATACCTGAAGAATATTTTTACCAGCTGGGATTTTGGTACCTCCTGGTATGTGCAGTTCCGGGCGGACGCCTGGGATGTGCTTATGGACCGACTTTGGCCCACTGTATTGGTCAACTTCTATTCCTTCTTGCTTTCGGTGCCTCTGGGCCTGGCTTTGGGCATCTACGCCGCAGTTCGCAAAAACAAGTGGCAGGACCACCTCATCAGTACCCTGGTGATGGTGTTCGTTTCTGTGCCGTCCTATGTGTACGGCTTTTTGGTACAGTATTTCTTGTATTTCAAGCTGGACCTGTTTCCGCTCACGGTTTCCTCCCTGGCGGACGCTGGAGGGTCCTGGTTCACCTGGCCCATGTTCTACAGTATGATCCCCCCGATTATTGCGCTCTCTTTCGGACAGATCGCCGGACTATGCCGATTTACCCGGGCGGAACTGACGGAAACCCTGACTTCCGACTATATGCTGCTGGCGCGTACCAAGGGCCTGACCCGGAGTCAGGCCACAACCCGCCACGCGCTGAAAAACGCCATGGTGCCCATCCTGCCCATGATTATCTCCACCTTTATTTCGATTCTGGCAGGTTCCATGGTTATTGAACAAATCTTCGCAATTCCCGGCGTCGGCCAGCTCTACATCCGGTCCATCAATCTGTTGGACTACGATGTGTTTATGATGGACACGGTATTCTACGTGTTCGTGGGATTGCTGGCCGGCATCGTTGTGGATATCAGCTATGGATTTATTGATCCGCGTATCAGAATGGGGAAGAAGAAATGAAGAATACGACTGAATTTACTCACATCCCCAAGGACATGTTTGCGTTTGTCAACCACGGGGAACGGATTTCTGACAAGAAGTTTGAGGACAAGCCGATTGGCTACTTCAAGGATGCCTGGATCCGCTTCTGCAAGAACAAGGCGTCCATTGTGGCGGCTATCATCATCCTGTGCATCCTGGCTTTCGCTGTTGTAGCGCCCCTGGCCATCACCACCCACAACGCCACCTTTATGGATACCTATTACTCCCGCAAGCCGCCCCGTAATGCGCTGTTGAGCAACATCGGCATTGCTGACGGCGGTACCAACCGGGACTTCTCCGAGCAGGGCATCGTCAAGGCCGTCGCTGTGGGTATGGGGGCCGAGGACCGCGACGGCTCCGGCACTGTAACCCTGGAGGAGGGTATGGCCAGTGAGTACCAGCCCATTCTGGACATCATGGGCAGCCGTGAGGTCAGTGAGATCCGGGGTGTGCCTCCCCGCACGATTTACAGCGCCCACATTGAGAACTATCTGGAGGTGGGCTTCCTCTATTTCAGCATTCCCCAGTCCCAGTACTACGATATCCTGGAGTGGCAGGAGGAGACGGGGCTTCAGGTGCTTTATCCCCTGATTGCCAACAACGAGTACACCATGGATTCTGCCGACGCCAACTACTGGTACAAGACGGACAGCCGGGGCAATCCCGTGCGCACCACCGCTGACGGTGGTACCGAAGAGATCGAGTACGCTGAAGGTATGGTGTTGGAGGACAACTACCTGCGGGATGAGAACGGCGATCCTGTCTACTATGAGTACACCGGCGGCGGAACCCATGAGACTGCCCAGTTCCGGGTTCGGGTGCTGTACTATAACTACTACCAGTACCGCAACGGCTTTGAGCCATACTACCTGATGGGGACCGACAGCCAGGGCTATGACCTGACCCTGCGTTTGGCAGACGGTATCAAGCTTTCCGTGCTGCTGGCCATCTGCGTGTCTGCCATCAACCTGGTCATCGGCGCCATTTATGGCGCTATCGAGGGCTACTACGGCGGCGCGGTGGACATGGTGCTGGAGCGTATCGTGGACATCCTGGCCAACGTACCCTTCGTGGTGGTGGCTACCCTTTTCCAGATGCACTTGGCGACTCAGGTGGGCGCAATCCCAAGCCTGCTGTTTGCTTTTGTGCTCACAGGTTGGATTTCTACCGCTGCGCGGACCCGGACCCAGTTCTACCGCTTCAAGGGACAGGAGTATGTGCTGGCCGCCCGCACCCTGGGCGCCCGGGATCGGCGGATTATCTGGAAGCATATCTTCCCCAATTCCCTGGGCACCATCATTACCGCCAGCGCCCTGGTGATTCCCGGCGTCATTAACACCGAGAGCATGCTCAGTTACTTGGGCATCGTGAAGCTGAACACTGCGTCGGTGACTTCCCTGGGCAACCTGCTGGCATCCGCAAGCAATATCTGGACCAGCTATCCCCACCTGATGCTGTTCCCGGCTATTGTCATTTCGCTGCTGATGATCTGCTTCAACCTATTTGGCAACGGCCTGCGCGACGCGTTTAACCCGTCGCTGCGCGGTGTGGAGGAATGAGCTTATGAGTGAAGTTTTGGAAGTAAAAAACTTGAAGATCTCCTTTCGTACCTCCACCGGCACCCTAAAGGCGGTTCGGGATATCTCGTTCACTCTGGAGAAAGGTAAGACCCTGGCCATCGTGGGTGAGTCGGGCTCCGGCAAGTCGGTGACCTCCAAGGCGATTCTGGGTATTCTGGCCGGCAACTCCATTGTGGAGGGCGGCGAGATTATCTATGACGGCAGGGATCTGCTGCGCATTTCCGAGGAGGAGATGTGCACCATCCGGGGCGACCGGATCTCTATGATCTTCCAGGATCCCTTGTCCTCCCTAAACCCCATCGTAAAGATCGGCAAGCAGATCACTGAGGCCATGCTGCTCAAGAATAAGGGGAACCGGAAGGCTGCCCGCAAGGATTTCAATAGCATGTTGGCGACCCTAAAGGAGCATATGATTGCCGCCCAGGGGACGGAGAACAAGGCGAAGGTGGAAGATATGGTCAACACCTTCGACAAGTTCAACATTGAGGCCATCAAGCTGGAGAACAGCTATAATGACGCTTTGCATGAGGCAGAGGAAGTGGTCTCCAGAATTGAAGATTTCCTCTTCAAGGCCAGCAAGCGCCGGGTGGACGCGAAGGGTGCCCTGAAGGAGTTCGCAGGCCGGGTGAAGAAAGTGAAAGATCCGTTCCTTACCTACGGCTATGATGATCGTCTGAGCAAGGCGGCGGACGCTATGGAGCAGGCTCTGGCCAACTACCATGAGGACTCCGGGAAGAAACGGGAGGAGGACGGCGCGCAGCCTCTGCCCCAGGAAATCACTCAGGTTCTGGATCAGACCAAGTCTCTGCTTCAGGAACTGCTGGGCAAGACCCGCCCAGACTTTTTCCGTATCGGCTACTAAAAATTGAAAACCCCAAATGAGAACCTGAGCGGCAAGCCGGTGGATCAGCTCAACGAGATGGCTCTGCGCTATCTGAATGACAACTTCATGCTGGAGTTCATTGAGATCGAGACGAAGGCGATGGCTCATTCTTACCATGAGGCTTTGGAGAAGAAGAAAGCGGTGCTGGGGCAGCTGGAGCAGGCGAAGGCGTTCTATGTTAAGGGCGACTTTGATAAGGCTTCCGCCAAGAAACAGTGCAAGGAAATTGCCGACCAGGTGGAGCAAACCATTGACCGGCTGGAGATCACAAAGGACAGCACTGCATACACTTTCCGTACCAGCTTGGCCGGTGCCATTGACAAATACTTCACCGCCAAGGTGAAGAATCCCAAGGAGGAAGCCCGCTTTGCCAAGCAGAGCAAGAAGCGGGATGCCCTCATTGCTAAGGGAAAGACTGTGGACTGGAAGGTCGTACCCAAGGTGGTCTACGATCTGGATGATCTGAAAGCGGATATCGTCAAGGTGTTCGACCATATGATCCAGCATTACAACCAGTATATTGCCCAGGAATCCCAGGTGGATTTCCGAGCCAGAAGCATCGAGCTGGTGGATTACTTCAAGGCGAAGGCATCTGAGGTAGTCTACAAGGTGACTAAGAGCATGGCCAAGGAGAAGGCGATCCAGCTCATGGAGGAAGTTGGAATCCCGGAACCCCGGGTGCGCTACTACCAGTATCCCTTTGAGTTCTCCGGCGGTATGCGCCAGCGTATTGTCATTGCCATCGCTCTGGCGGCCAACCCGGACATCCTGATCTGCGATGAGCCCACCACCGCGCTAGACGTGACCATCCAGGCGCAGATTCTGGAGCTGATTAACCGTTTGAAGGAAGAGCGCAACCTGTCCGTCATCTTTATCACTCACGACCTGGGCGTAGTGGCCAATATGGCCGATGACATCGCTGTGATGTACGCCGGCAAGATTGTGGAGTATGGTACCGCGGATGATGTCTTCTATGATCCCCGGCATCCCTATACCTGGGCGCTGCTGTCCTCCATGCCCGATCTGGATACCAAGGAGAAGCTGGATGCCATTCCTGGTACACCGCCCAACATGATCTATCCCCCGGAGGGCGATGCCTTTGCCGACCGGAATAAATACGCCATGAAGATCGACTTTGTGCAGCAGCCGCCCCAGTTCCGGGTGTCCGATACCCACTGGGCAGCAACCTGGCTGCTCCATCCGGACGCGCCCAAGGTGGAACCGCCCAAGATTATCACGGACCGCATCGAGCGGATGCTGAAAAAGTCTGGAGGTGTGCAGGCATGAGCGAGCACGAGAATCAAGAGGTGTTGCTCAAGGTTGAGCACCTGTGCCAGTACTTCAAGATGGGTGACTCCGAGCTGAAAGCAGTGGACGATGTCAACTTTGACATCAAGCGGGGCGAGGTTTTCGGCTTGGTGGGTGAGTCCGGCTGCGGCAAGACAACGACCGGAAGGTCCATCATCAAGATCTATGACATCACTTCTGGCAGCATCTACTTCAAGGGCCAGCGTATCTGCGCAGGCACCCGCAGCTACCGGGATGCGATCGCCAGCGCTCGAAAGGAACTGAGAAAGCTCGGTCCCAATGATACAGCCATGAAGGCAGAGCTGGAGAAGGTCATTGAGAGCAACCGGGAGGAGATTCGCAAGGCCCGGTTTGACCACCGGCACTCTGACGAGGAGTATGCCCAAACCCTGGTGGCCAGCCTGGAGAAAGAGTATGCTCCCAAGCTGGAGGCGGCTAAAAATGATCCCCAGAAGCTGGCCGAGATCAAGAAGGAATATCAGGAACAGCTGCGCATTGCGAAGAAGACCAAACTGATCACCAAGATTCAGATGATCTTCCAGGACCCCATCGCCTCTCTGGATCCCCGTATGACCGTGCGGGAGACTATTGCTGAGGGATTGGTGATCAACGGCATCCGGGATCAGAAGTATATCGATGAAAAGGTGTATGAGATCCTGGAAATGGTGGGCCTGGTGCGGGAGCATGCGGGTCGCTATCCTCATGAGTTTTCCGGCGGACAGCGGCAGCGCATCGGCATTGCCCGGGCGGTGATTATGAATCCGGACCTGCTCATTGCCGACGAGCCCATCTCCGCCTTGGACGTATCCATTCAGGCCCAGGTGATCAACCTGCTCAACGAGCTGCGTACTCGGCTGGGTCTGACCATCCTGTTCATAGCTCACGACCTGTCAGTGGTCAAGTACTTCTCTGACCGCATCGGGGTGATGTATTTCGGCAAGATGGTGGAGCTGGCCAGCTCGGACGAGCTGTTCGCGCATCCGCTGCATCCCTATACCAGGTCCCTGCTGTCTGCCATCCCGCTCCCTGATCCTCGGTCGGAGAAGAAGCGGGTGCGTATCACCTACAACTCCCTGGCCGAACACGATTACAGTGTGGATAAGCCATCCATGCGAGAGATCCTCCCGGGGCATTTCGTATACTGCAACGATGCTGAGGAGCTCAAGTACAAGAAGGAACTGGGATTGCTGTGAACGGAAAAAAGCTGCGCGGCACGATACTGAAGTATGGGATCACTGCAGCGGTAGGCGCGCTAATGGCCTATGGGATCATGACACTAGACGGATTCTGGCAGGCTACGGAGACTGCGGCCCGCTACCGGATCCTGTGCGACGCATTCACGGTCCCTGGCCTGATCTTGGCGCTCAGCGCGGTGCTGGTATTCGTCTCCAACGAGGGCATCTTCCATGGCATTACCTACGCGCTGACCTATGCGCTGCGGATGCTGATTCCAGGTGCCGCTCATAAAGGAGAGCGGTACGGGGATTATGTGGAGCGTAAGCGGGAGAAGGGCCCAATCAAGCGCTATGGGTTTCTCGCTATTGTCGGGGGAGCCTACCTGGTCTTGGCACTGATCTTTCTGGTGCTGTACTATTCTGTGCGGTAGAGTTGCCCCTAGATCCTGGATTCGAGAAATACCGGCCTGTTGAAAAATGTGGTTTTCTGGATCAAAAAGGAAATAGCAAAGAAAAAGTTGCTAAGAACCGCTAAATGGCGGAGTCTTAGCAACTTTTTTCTTTGGCCTGTTTTTGCGAATGCTTTTTGCGATAAGCCCTTGCCCTTTTCTTGGGGATCCCGCGAAGACCTGCCATTCTCACCGGAGAACAGAAAAACAGCGCATCTTGAGATCTATGGGACTACGTGACAGTACACCGCATGAACATCGCAGTATTTCAGGGTGAGTGAGACCGTTAGGAACGGTAGGGCTCCGCTTCCCAGCTGCGGATGGCGCCGGAGTACCCGTCGATGGTGAACTCGTACTCCATGCCATTGTAGTAGATGGTGCCCTCATACTCCAGCCGACCGTCGTCCCGGTCCAGCTCAAACTCATAGATGTCGTTGACGGTGGCGCCGGGCACCTCTGCCAGGGCGATCTGGCGGGCCTGGTCGGCGGTGATGGCAGTGGTGTTGGCGGTGGGCGGGGCATACCCCTCCGCATCTGAGTCATAGGAGAGGATGTCGCCGGTGGTCGCGTCGATCTCATAGTCGTACTCAGTGTAGTCGGAGGAGTAGAACTCCACGTCGTACACCTGACGGCCATCGTCATAGTCCAGGCTGCTCTTCAGGAAGGTGACCTGGCTGGCGGACAGCCCCGCATGGTCCAGGGCGATCTGGCGGGCCTGGTCCTCGGTAATGGTGCCGCTTCCCGACTGGCTGGCCGTGGGGGAGGGGGAGGGATCGACGCTGGAAGAGGGCTGGGGGCTGGTGCTGGCGCTGGCGGCCGAGTCGTTCTGTGGTCCGCTGATGATGATGCCGGTGACGACATCGATGTCGTACTCATAACTCTGGCCATTGGCGGTAAAGTCGATGGCGTAGAAGTCGGTGCCGTTCTGCCGATCCAGCCCGGTGGTGGTGAAGGTGGCAGCGGATTCCGCCACGCCCGCCGCCTCCAGGGCGATGGCCTTGGCCGCGTCCAGTCCGATATACTCCGCCTGGCTGCTGGGCTGGCTGCAGCCGGCCGCGGTGAGGATGAGCAGGGCCGCCCCGCACAGGACGGCGAGCAATCTCTGCTTGATGTTCATGGGGGAAGGAACTCCTTTCTTCTGATTGGCTCAAGTTTACCAGGGGAACATGAAGGAAACATGAAACCGGGGAAATTGTACGCAGACCTCAGAGAGAACGTATGCTAGGTAGATGCAGGGTGAAGGTGCTGCCCAGGTCGGGGATGCTCTCCAGGGTCATATCGCCGCCGTGGGCCTGGGCGATCTTGCGCACCATGGCCAGCCCCAGCCCGGCCCCGCCCCGCTCCCCGCTGCGGGAGGGGTCCACCTGGTAGAACCGCTGCCATACCTTCTCCTGCGCATCCTTGGGGATGCCGATGCCGTCGTCCCGCACCGTGAGCCGGACCTCACCCTGCTCCCGGCGCAGGGTGACCCAGACATGGCCTTCCGGCCGGCCGTATTTGAAGGCGTTGTCGATGAGGTTCTGAAGCAGGCGGGTGAGCAGTGCGCTGTCCCCCTGGACCGTGACGCCGGGCTCCACCTCCGCTCGGAGCCGGTCGGCGGGGCAGGGCTGCTCCCGGCAGACGGTTTGGACCAGGCCGGACAGGTCCAGCCGCTGCAGCTGGGCGGCGTCGGTGCCCTGGTCTAAGCGGGTGATGGACAGCAGCTGGCCGATGAGGTCGGCCATCTTGTCTGCCTGGCGGTGGATCATGGCCAGTGTCTCCCGCTGCTCCTCCGGGGTCTCCCCGTACTTCTCGGCATACTCGCAGGCGCTCTTGATGACGGACACCGGGGTGCGCAGCTCATGGGAGGCGTCGGCGGTGAACTGCTGCTCGGCATCGAACAGGCGCTCCAGGTGGGCGAACATCTGGTTAAAGGTGCGGGCCAGCCGGGAAAACTCATTGTGCCCGGGGGGGATGTCCACCCGGCGGGACAGGTCGGAGGCCTCGTTAATGGCCGCCGCGGTGGAGGTGATCTGGTCCAGGGGGCGGAAGGCCCGGCGGGCGATGAGGTAGCCCCCCAGGGCGGCCAGCACGATGAGCAGCGGCATGACGATCAGGGCGATGAGCATCAGGTTGGTGAGCAGCTGGGGGTTTTCCGGCGCCTCCAGGATGCCCCGGACCCAGACGCCCCCCTCCCAGCCCAGGGGGACCCAGAAGTCCAGCCCGTAGTAGCGGGTGGAGCCCACCTGCACCGGCCGGGTCAGGCCGTTCTGGAACGGCTCGCTGACGGGGAAGGCCACGGGCACCTGCCCGGCCAGGAGGGATTCGCTCTGGCTGTAGATCAGGGTGTACACCCCGTTGTCATAGAAGCGGAAGTCCTCCCCCAGCGCCAGGGAGCCGTCCTCCGCCGTACCCACCTGCCGCAGGTTGCCCCGAACCGTCTGGTCCAGCTGGTCCATGGAGGTCTGGGTGGTTACCGAGCCGCTGACCAGGACCAGAAAGACCAGCAGCAGGGCGGCCATAAGGATCATGAGAAGGGTGTACCAGATGGTGATCTTGACCTTGACGCTCAGCCCCTTCACGGAAGGCCTCCTTTCCCGTCCCCGGGCTCCCGGATGACCCAGCCGATCCCCTTGACCGTGTGGATGAGCTTTTGATCCCGGCCCTCGTCGATCTTCTTGCGCAGACGGCTCATGTAGCCGTCCACGTTATTGGAGTTGCCCGAGTACTCATAGTTCCAGATACGGTCCTCAATCTGCTCCCGGGAGAGCACCTTTTCCTTGTTGCGCAGCAGGTACTCCAGGATGGAGAACTCCTTGGGCAGCAGGGCGATCTCCTCCCCGCCCCGGGTGACCCGCCGCTGGGCTGCGTTCAGGGTCAGGTCGCCGGCGGTGAACAGGTTGGTGCGCTGGCCGGCGTGCTTGCGGGTCATGGCCCGGATGCGGGCCAGCAGCTCGTCAAAGTCGAAGGGCTTGACCAGGTAGTCGTCCGCCCCCAGGTCCAGGCCCTTCACCCGGTCAGACACGCTGTCCCGGGCGGTGAGGAAGAGGACCGGGGTGTCCACCCCCTGCTCCCGCAGTTCCCGCACCAGGGTATAGCCGTCCTTCTTGGGCATCATCACGTCCAGGAGGATGCCATCGTACTCCGCCCCCAGCAAGTGGAGCTGGGCATCCTCCCCGTCATGGCAGCCATCTACGGTATAGCCGGCTTTTTTGAGCACCTTCTGGAGCAGCAGGTTCAGGTCCCGCTCATCCTCCACCACTAAGATCCGCATGGCGTTTTCCCTTCCTTTCTGAAAGCCCGGCCTGGGAATGGGATGAGGCACCAGGGGATAGGCCGGGGTTGGAATTTTGCTTCTATTCTACACGAGCGGTGGGGATTTTGCAACTTGAGGAGGGGAACTCCAGCTCGACGGGTGTAGGTTTGTCAAACATATTGGACAGTGAATTCGTTCGGAGAAAGCCAACTAAG
>CAJLWS010000009.1 GCA_905210385.1 uncultured Eubacteriales bacterium
AGGAATCTTTTATGAAATCTTTGTCTGAGTTCGCACTTGCCATCCAGCCCTCCAGCACCATGGCCATCGACGCCATGTTCAAGCAGATGAAGGCCGAGGGGCAGGACGTGATCGGGTTTGGAGCCGGGGAGCCGGACTTTAATACTCCGGACCACATCAAGGCCGCCGCGGTACAGGCCATCGCGGACAATATGACCCGCTATACTCCGGCCTCCGGCACACCGGCGCTGAAACAGGCGGTCTGCGCCCGGATGAAGGCTGATTGTGGCCTGGACTATCAGCCGTCCCAGGTGGTGGTCACCAGCGGCGCTAAGCACTGCGTCTATATCGCACTGCGGGCCCTGGTAAATCCCGGGGACGAGGTGATTCTACCCGCGCCGTTCTGGGTCAGCTATCTGGAGCTGATCAAGATGGTGGGTGCCGAACCGGTGGTAGTCACCGCGGAAGAGACTGCCGACTTCAAGCTGACCGCCAGCCAGCTGCGGGAGGCTATTACTCCGAAGACCAAAGCGATTATTCTCAATAATCCCTCCAATCCCACCGGCATGGTGTACAGCAGGGAGGAGCTGCTGGAGCTGGCCCAGGTGTGCGTGGATCGCGATGTGTATATCATTTCTGACGAGATCTACTACAGCCTGCTCTATGATGAAGTGGAGTTCACTTCTGTAGCCAGTTTGGGGGAGGAGATCAAGAAGCACACCATCCTCATCAACGGCGTCTCCAAGTCCTACGCCATGACGGGCTGGCGGATTGGCTATATCCTTGCGGAGGAAGCGGTGGCCAAGGTAATGAGCAACTATCTCAGCCACTCCACTGGATCTCCTTGTGCCATCTCTCAGGCCGCGTCGGTGGCTGCCCTTACTGGCCCTCAGGACGAGGTGGAGGTGATGCGCCAGGCATTTGAGGCGCGTAGGAATTATATCGTCAGCCGACTCAATCAGATTGACGGCGTAAGCTGTATCAAACCGGAAGGCGCCTTCTATGTGATGATGAACATTGAGCAGCTGTTAGGCAAGACGATCTGTGGGGAGGCAATCCATTCCAGCGATGACTTCTGCTCCGCCTTCCTGAAGCATGGGCTGGTTGCGACAGTTCCCTGCAGTGGCTTCGGCGCCCCCAATTTCGTGCGCTGGTCCTATGCCACCTCCCTGGAGAATATCCAAAAAGGGCTGGACCGGCTGGAGCGGTTCCTGGCCGGTAAGGAGCAGGACAGGTAATTTTTCCAACCCCCTTGCAAAATGTGACGGTTTTGGTTATACTGGACATGTAATCTCATATAGCAAGGAGGTTGATCCCAATGGCTCAGATTACAAAGGATACCATTATCGGCGATATTCTCGACATCGCGCCGGATACAGCTCCCATCTTCCTGTCCATCGGTATGCATTGCCTTGGCTGCCCCGCTTCCCGGGGGGAGACGGTTGAGCAGGCCTGTATGGTTCACGGTGTGGACGTGGACGTGCTGGTTGAGAAGCTGAACGCCAGCATTGGCTAATTGGTAAAAGGGGAAAAGAGCGGTATATCCGCTCTTTTCCTTTATCTGAACAGAACGGTGGGTGAGAATCGTGGAGCTGACGCCGAGGCTTCGGGCACTGGCGGACCTGGTTTGCCAGGGTGCACGGCTAGCCGATGTGGGGACGGACCATGCCTATCTGCCGGTGTGGCTGCTCCTGCGTGGAAAGATCGACCAGGCTATCGCGGCGGACCTGCGGGAGGGCCCCCTGTCCCGTGCCAGGGAGACCGCGCGGCAATATGGGGTGGAAGACCGAATTTCCTTTCGCCTCTGTGACGGCCTGTCAGCCGTTGGGGAGGACGAGGCGGATACCATCGCCATTGCCGGAATGGGCGGGGATACCATCGCGGCCATTCTGGGCGCGGCCCCGTGGACCCGATCCAAGGCCCTGCTGCTCCAGCCCATGACAGCCCTCCCCAGCCTGCGGCAGTGGCTGCAAAACAACACCTATCGAATCGTGGAGGAGCGGATCGCCCGGGAGGGCAGCCGCCTATATAGCATCTGGACGGTGACCGGCGGAACGATGCCGTCCCTCACCCCAGCGGAGCTCTGGGCAGGCGCGCAACGCACCTCGGATCCGCTGCGGGCAGCCTATCTTGAGATGATGGCAGGCAAGGTAAAGCGCGCCCTGGCCGGGCAGCTGGCCTCCAGGCAGCGGTCGGAGGCTCAGATACAGACCCTCTCTGAGGTTCTGCGCGGCCTGGAAGAGATGCGGAAGGAGCTGTGAGTCATGGCTGTCACGGTAAAAAATGTATATGATTTTCTGCAGGAGAAGGCACCCTTTTCCCTGCAAATGGATTTTGATAACGCCGGGTTCCTAGTGGGACGGGGGGGCCAGACAGTACACCGCATCCTGGTCGCCCTGGACATTACCCAGCCGGTGATCCAGGAGGCGAAGGAGCTGTCCGCTCAGCTGATTGTGGCCCACCACCCGGTGATTTGGGGCGGCGTGAAATCCATCACCGACCAGACAGTTGCCGGACACAAACTCCTGGCGCTGATTGAGAACCGGATTGCCGCCATCTGTGCCCACACCAACCTGGACGCGGTGGCGGGCGGAGTCAACGATGCCTTAGCCCTGCGGCTGGGGCTGAGCGAGATTGGCCAGCTGCACCAGGACGGAATTGACGGGCAGGGAAGGCCCTATGGCATTGGCCGGACCGGAGTAGTTCCCCAGCAGAACCTGTACGACTTTGCCCAGGCAGTTAAGAAACTACTGGGCTCCCACGGCATCCGCCTGGTAGACGGAGGACGTCCGGTGCGTAGGGTGGCAGTGGGCGGAGGCGCCTGCGCCAGTATGCTGGAAGACGCCGCCGCCAAGGGCTGCGATACCTTTGTCACCTCAGACGTCAAGTATGACGGCTTTTTGGACGCTAAGGCTATGGGGATCAATCTGATCGACGCGGGCCATTTCCCAACAGAGAACGTAGTATGCCCAGTGCTTCGGGACTGGCTCGCCCGACGGTTTCCCCAGCTGACGGTGGACATTTCCCAGCACCATCACGAGGTATTTTCCTACCTCTGAGGCAGGCGCGCAGGCATGAGTCTCCCCTTCCACTCATAGAGTGAAGGGGAAGGGGGGACGTGCGTTGAAGCGGGAAATCATCCGTATTACGCTTTGCATTTGTTTCGTGGTGGGCATCACTTTGATGGAGGCCAGGCGTATCCTTCCTGCCTCCTCCCTGGGTGGTGAGGAAGACGGTCCAACGCTTATTCTGGATGCAGGTCACGGCGGGGAGGATGGAGGTGCGGTCTCGGCTGCCGGCAACGAGGAAAGCGAAATTAATCTGGACATCGTTCTGAAGTTGGAGTCTCTGATGGCCTTCCTTGGTGTACCAACTGTACTGACGCGCAGAGAGGATATCTCTCTCCATGAGGAGGGCTGCAAAACTCTCAGGGAGAAAAAAACATCAGATCTGAAGCAGCGTGTATCTATTGTAAACGAGACCACGAACGCCATGCTTATCAGTGTACATCAAAATTACTTTACAGATGCTAGATATTCAGGAGCTCAGGTGTTTTTCCATTTGGGAGATGTGAGTCGCCAGTGGGGGAATACCACGCAGCAGGCCCTGCGTCAGGTATTAGATGAGAACAATCAGAGAGAGGCGTCGCTCCTCACAAGCTCAGTCTACCTGTTTGAGCACATCACATGCCCTGCGATTCTGGTGGAGTGCGGCTTCCTCAGCAATGGGGAGGAGGCATCCCTGCTGGTGACAGATGCTTATCAGAGAAAAGTCGCCGTCGCTCTGGCCGGCGCCTATTGCCAGGAGCTGCGGCTACTGAACTACGTGGGAGGAACCTGAAGTGGCAAAAACCAAGACCATGTTTTTCTGTACGGAGTGCGGAAATGAAACGCCCAAGTGGCTGGGGAGATGTCCTGCCTGCGGGGCTTGGAACACAGTGGTGGAACGGCCTGCTCCCTCGGAAAGCCGGAAGAGGGGAGGGGCGCCTGCTGTTTCCGGAACTCTGCGACGGCCGCAGGCGCTGCCGGATGTGGAGGCAGCGGATGAGTTGCGCTTTCACACAGGCATGGATGAACTGGACCGGGTACTGGGCGGCGGTGCTGTAAAGGGCTCTCTGGTTCTGGTAGGAGGAGCACCAGGCATTGGAAAGTCCACTTTGATGCTCCAGATCTGTGATAACTTGTGCCGTTTCGCCAAGGTGCTCTATGTATCGGGAGAGGAATCAGAACGGCAGATCAAGCTGCGCGCCCAACGGCTTGGGATTATGGGGACAGACCTTTACCTGTACTCGGAGACCAGTCTGGAGGAGATCATCTCCGCAGTAGAAGCGCAGCGACCAGATATCCTAATCGTGGATTCCATCCAGACCATCTACAATTCTGAATCTACCTCATCGCCCGGCAGTGTGGCCCAGGTGAAGGAGTGCACTATGGCCCTGATGCAGTTGGCGAAAGGACATGGCATTACAATATTTGTGGTAGGGCATATCAATAAGGAAGGCTCTCTGGCCGGGCCAAAGGTGCTGGAACACATCGTGGACTGTGTGCTCCATTTCGAGGGAGACGAGCATAGCTCCTACCGGATCCTCCGGGCGGCTAAGAACCGATTCGGCGCCACCAATGAGATTGGGGTGTTTGAGATGGGAGATCAAGGGCTGACAGAGGTCCCTAATCCCTCTGAGGCCCTGCTGTCCGGTCGGCCGAAGGATACCCCAGGCTCCTGTGTAACCTGTGTGATGGAGGGCGTGCGGCCAGTGCTGGCGGAGGTCCAGGCGTTGGTGACGCCCTCCGCCTATGGAAATTCCCGCCGCTCCAGCAACGGCTTTGAATACAACCGTGCCGTGATGCTCAATGCTGTACTGGAGAAGCGGGGTGGATTGACCCTCTCTAATTGTGATTTTTATGTCAATGTCATTGGTGGGCTCACTGTGAATGAGCCAGCGGCCGATCTGGCCCTGATCATTGCCCTTGCTTCCAGCTTTCGGGACAAGCCCGTGCCCTACGACCTGGCAGCGGTAGGGGAGGTGGGCCTGACCGGCGAGCTGCGGGCGGTCCACGCCTTGGGCCAGCGACTGTCTGAGGTTCGTCGCCTAGGATTCACCAAATGTTTGGTTCCAGCCAAGGGCAGTGGAAAGTTAGAGGCTCCGGAAGGGCTTAGTTTAATCCGGATCACGAACATCCGCGAGGCCATTGCTGTATTGATTTGAGCGTGGGGTAAAGTTTAGGCACTGATCATTAGGGCTGGCCAAGCCTGCGGCGCTTGACGCCCGTTCAAGCGTGCACAGACCATCCCGCTGGTACAGACAGCTTTGCGTACATGGAATTAAACTCATAAAAAATTTCTCCCTTCTCCTTGCGGGTAGTTTGGGCGGAAGGGAACGGGAATATGCGGCCCTATGATATCCAGAAAGAAATCCTACCAGGAGGGAGGTTAATCGGTGAAAACACTCAACTGAACAAAATAAAAATTTTGTTCAGTTGAGAAGGGGTAATCCATGTCGGAGACCTCTTTTTCGGCCGGTCTGCCGCTGCCGGCTGACCAAACCTCACCGACTCTGTTTATGGACTATCGTACACAGGCGCCACCCATCCTTCGGGATTTTTTAACCTATCATGAGACGATCCAGGGCCATTCCCGCAAAACGGTCGATGAGTATTTTTTGGATCTTCGCACGTTCTTTCGCTATATCAAGCTGGAAAAAGGTCTCGTCTCCCGCGACATGCCTTTTGAGGAAATTCCCATTGACGATGTTGACCTGGACCTGATCCGGTCTGTGGGTCTGGCCGACGTCTATTCCTATCTGAGCTTTCTCAGCCGTGATCGCGTGAAGAATCCAAAGGATCCCTACTCCAGGCACGGCTTGCTGGCCTCCACCCGGGCCCGCAAGGTGGCCACCATCCGCTCCTTCTATAAGTATCTGGTCAGCAAGGCTAAGGTGCTGGAAGAAAATCCCGTTCAGGAACTGGATTCTCCGAGGCAGCGCCAAACCTTGCCCCGGTTTCTCACCCTGGACGAGAGCATCCAGCTTCTGGACAGCATTGACGGGGACAACGCGGAGCGGGATCTGTGTATCATCACCTTGTTTTTAAACTGCGGTATCCGGATCTCCGAGCTGGTAGGCCTGAACCTGTCTGATGTTCAGGGGGATCGCCTGCGGGTGCTGGGCAAGGGAAACAAGGAGCGGGTTGTATTTCTGAACGCGGCCTGTCAGAACACCCTTGAAGATTGGCTGGAAGTCCGTTCCCACTCCGGTGCGGCGGACCCCAACGCCCTGTTCATCACCAGGAAGCATACCCGGGTCACCAAGTCCGGCATTCACTACATGATCAAACAACGTCTGACAGCCGCCGGATTAGACAGCAGCAAATATTCCGCCCACAAGCTACGACATACAGCAGCCACACTAATGCTGCAGAATGGCGTGGACGTGCGCACACTGCAGGAAGTACTGGGCCATGAGCATTTGAATACCACACAAATCTACACCCATGTGGATAGCGATTCTCTTCGCACCGCAGCCCAAGCCAATCCCCTGGGAAATCTCAGCACAAAACGCAGGGGCCGTCCCCGGAAAAAGTCCGGGGACGGTGGCGGCCCAGAGGACTGACCGGCCTTACACTGCTACCTCCTCCTCCGGGGTCGGCGTGTCCGCCTCCGGGCTCGACTGGAGCTCTTCCTCCTGCGGAGTGAGCTGGCTCTCCAATGGTTCGCCTCCATTTTCCGGGATGGGCGCCACTGCCCCCAAAATATGTAGGTAGCGCATTTCGACAACCTTTTCGTAGCTGTCCAGCGGCCGGTTGTCGGCATCGTTGGAATGGGCAGCCACGAGGATGTTGTCCAGCCTGGGTGGGAAACCTACCGATACCACCACAGGAGTATGGGCAAATATCTCCCCGCTGGTCTCAAACCGGATCTGGAGGAAATCTCCGGGCCGAAGCAGGCTGATGGGAACGGGGATGCCGAAGGGCCCTGCCGTCCGCTCTTGCCTGGTCATAAAGTCCCAGAAGAACGGGACGCCGGTCCAGGCCGGCGCCCGCAACTCCGCGCTGATATAGTACCAGCCGAACTCCGGGGTATAGTTCATGACGCCCACGCCGGCATACAGGCACTGGGAGGCAAAATTCGTGCAATCTCCGCCCAGTTGGCTGAAATCATAGAAAGCCGGATTTCGCCGGAACGCCCACTCGTGGGCATAATTTACCGCAGCACGCCGGTTATATGGGATCAGTTGAATCATTGTCATCAGCTCCTCCCTGCCAATTTATGCAGGAAGATAGGTGCGCGCCACTTTTTCCGTTCCAAGACGGAAAAAACTGTGGGAGCTATTGCTTTTTCCTAGCATGAATGTTAAAATCATGACGCATAGAAACTTTTCTCTGAACTTTTTATTTGTAAGGAGTTGAACAACAATGCCACTGGTCACTACTACCGAGATGTTCAAGAAGGCTTATGACGGCGGATACGCCATCGGCGCTTTCAACGTCAACAACATGGAGATCGTGCAGGGCATCACTGAGGCCGCGAAAGAAGTCAACGCTCCCCTGATCCTTCAGGTTTCCAAGGGAGCACGGGCCTACGCCAACCACACCTACCTGATCAAGCTGGTAGAGGCTGCCATCATCGAGACCGGCCTGCCTATCTGCCTCCATCTGGACCACGGCGATACCTTTGAACTGTGCAAGAGCTGCATTGACGGCGGCTTCACCTCCGTCATGATCGACGCCTCCTCCAAGCCCTTTGCCGAGAACATTGAGCTCACCCGCAAGGTGGTGGAGTACGCCCACGACCACGGCGTCGTGGTGGAGGCCGAGCTGGGTGCTCTGGCCGGCATTGAGGACGACGTCAAGGTTTCCGCCGAGGAGTCTCACTATACCCGGCCCGAAGAGGTGGAGGAGTTCGTCTCCAAGACCGGATGCGATTCCCTGGCCATCGCCATCGGCACCAGCCACGGTGCCTATAAGTTCACCGCCGATCAGTGCACCCGCAATGAGAAGGGCGAGCTGGTGCCCCCTCCCCTGCGCTTTGACATCCTGGAGGACGTCTCCCGCCGCCTGCCCGGCTTCCCCATCGTGCTCCACGGATCCTCCAGCGTGCCCCAGGAGGATGTGAAGATGGTCAACGAGAACGGCGGCAAGATGCCCGATGCTGTGGGCATCCCCGAAGACCAGCTGCGCAAGGCCGCCTCCATGTCCGTGTGCAAGATCAACATCGACTCCGATCTGCGCCTGGCCATGACCGGCACCATCCGCAAGTTCTTCCACGATCATCCCGATAAGTTTGATCCCCGGGAGTATCTGAAGCCCGCCCGCGCCAACATCAAGGAGCTGGTGAAGCACAAGCTGATCGACGTGCTGGGCTGCGACGGCAAAGCCTGAGACGGCACACCGACCGAAACCGCATAGAAACGCGCTTCCGCTGGTACGGTCCTCCGCGCCAGCGGAAGCGCCTGTCTGGTCCTGAGAATGGAAACCTAAATAAAAGGAGAACGATTGAAATGGCTCAACTGAAAGGCGCCTGTATCATCGGGCAGTCCGGCGGACCCACTTCCGTCATCAATGCCAGCGCGTACGGCGTGATCCGCACCGCGCTGGACAATCCCAACATCACCGCCGTCTACGGCGCGGCCCACGGCATCAAGGGCGTGCTGAACGACCAGCTCTACGACATGGGCGAGGAGGACGAGAAGGAGCTGGAGTTCCTGCTGAACACCCCCTCCTCCGAGCTGGGATCCTGCCGCTATAAGATCGCCGACCCCGATGTGGACGATACCGACTACAAGCGCATCCTGGAAATCTTCAAGAAGTATGACGTGCGCTACTTTTTCTACAACGGCGGCAACGACTCCATGGACACCTGCTCTAAGATCAGCCGCTACATGGCAAAGTCCGGCTATGAATGCCGCGTGATGGGCGTGCCCAAGACCATCGACAACGACCTATACGGCACTGACCATTGCCCCGGGTTCGCCTCCGCCGCCAAGTACATCGCCTCGTCCTGCGCCGAGGTCTATAAGGACGCCCGGGTGTACGACACCGGTATGGTGACCATCATCGAGATCATGGGCCGTCACGCTGGCTGGCTGGCTGGAGCGGCCGCCCTGGCCGGTGTGGTGGGCTGTGCCCCCGACCTGATCTACCTGCCTGAGGTGGACTTTGACATGGACCGCTTCCTGACCGATGTGAGTGAGATCTATCAGCGGGAGGGCAACTGCATCGTGGCTGTCTCCGAGGGCATCCACTATGCGGACGGTACCTTTGTCTCCGAGGCCAAGACCTCTGCCACCGACGGGTTCGGTCACGCCCAGCTGGGCGGCCTGGCCGCGTTGTTGGCCAACATCGTCAAGGAGAAGACCGGCGCGAAGGTGCGGGGCATCGAGCTGTCCCTGCTGCAGCGCTGCGGCGCCCACCTGGCCTCCCAGACCGACATCGACGAGTCCTTCATGGCCGGCAAGGCCGCCGTGGAAGCTGCTGTCGCCGGTGAGAGCGACAAGATGGTCGGCTTTGAGTGCACCCGTGAGAACGGTCAGTATGCCTGCAAGACCAAGCTGTTTGAGCTGTCTTCCGTGGCTAACTATGAGAAAAAAGTACCTCTGGAGTGGATCAACAAGGACGGCAACGGCGTGACCCAGGAGTTCATTGATTACGCGCTGCCCCTGATCCAGGGCGAGAACCACCGTGCATTGGAGAATGGCCTTCCCCGCTTCGCCCACCTGAAGAAAGTTGTGGCCGCGACCAAAGTGAAGTAAGTTCTGCACGCAAATAATCAGGAGGGCTCGGGTTCATTATCCAAGTCCTCCTGATTTTGTGTGCTGTAAAAAGTGCGCTGGATTCAAATTTTTGGAATCCAGCGCACTTTTCAATGCTTTTCTTACACAGACGAGACAGAAGTCACTCCATGAAACCGGTTAAGGCACGCATCACTTCCAGCCCGCGCTGATCCAGCCCCTTGGTCATGCCGAGGGCCTCGGTGATGTCATAGTTCACGATGTCGTCCCCATCAGCAGCCACCACGCGGCAGGTCTTCCCTTCCGCCAGCAGGCGCACCGCCTCATAGCCCATATAGGTGGCCATCATCCGGTCCCGTGAGGTGGGAGACCCACCCCGCTGGACATGTCCCAGGATGGTCACCCGGGTGTCCAGCGCCAGCTCGTCACGAATACGCTGGGCCACACCATAAGCACCGTTGGGCACCCCTTCGGCGACAATGATCATGAAGTGCGTACGCCCGGCAATCCGAGCCCGGCGGATGGCCTCAGCCACCTCGGTCTCAAAGTCTGTCTCATGCTCCGGCACAAGGACAACGGTAGCGCCGCAGGAAATCCCTACGGCAACCGCCAGGTGGCCGGCCCGGTGGCCCATCACCTCCACCACAGAGCAACGCTCATGGGACTTCATGGTGTCCCGTAGCCGGTCGATGCTCTCCAATGCGGTGTTGCAGGCGGTGTCATAGCCGATAGTATAGGTTGAGCAGGCGATATCGTTATCAATGGTCCCAGGGATTCCCACCACAGAGAGTCCTGCTTGCGCCAGATCTAACAGACCGCGGAAGGTACCGTCGCCCCCAATGCCCACCAGGGCGTCCAGCCCCAGCAGTTTGCAGGTAGAAATGGCCTTCTGCTGGCCTTCCGCCCCCATGAACTCCTTGCTACGGGCGGAATAGAGCATGGTTCCGCCGCGCCGGGAGATGTCGCTGACACTTTCAAATCCAAGCTTGACAAAGTCGCCGTTGATCAGGCCGTGATAACCCCGGCGAATTCCGATGCACTCAAGGCCCAGGTGAAGTGAGGTACGTACTACAGCCCGGATAGCGGCATTCATTCCAGGAGCGTCTCCTCCGCTGGTAAAAACGCCTATGCGACGCACGGCAGATTGCATAACAATAAACCTCCTATGTGTTTTTCGGCTGTGCCTTGCCGGTCAGACCTTCAGCTCTGTATCCTTTCCCGTCAGTGCCTCCGGATGGGCATCCAGCACCGGCTGAATGAACTCCCGGAGGAAGTCGGTGACCTGCTCCGGGCACCGGCCAATGTAGCGGGATGGCTCCATGTGGGCGGTCAGCTCTTCCTTCGTCATCCCGAACATGGGATCGGCAGCGATGAGGTCCAGCAGGTTATTGGAGAAACCCAGTTCCTTTACGTTTCGCCCCGCCTCCAGAGAATGGATGCGGATGCGCTCGTGGAGCTCCTGGCGGTTGCCGCCCCGTTTAACAGCGTCCATCATGATGTTCTCACTGGCCATGAAAGGCAGCTCCTCCATGATGTGCTTTTCGATCACCTTCTCATGGACCACTAGCCCGGCGGAGACGTTGGTGTAGATGTTGAGGATCGCATCCACCGCCAGGAATGCCTCCGGAACTGAGATCCGCTTGTTGGCGGAGTCGTCCAGGGTACGCTCAAACCACTGGGTGGCGGCGGTAAAGGTCGGGTTGGCCACGTCGGCCATCACATAGCGGGCCAGGGCACAGATCCGTTCGCACCGCATGGGGTTGCGTTTGTAGGGCATGGCGGAGGAGCCGATCTGCTTGCTCTCAAAGGGCTCCTCGATCTCCTTCAGGTGACAGAGCAGGCGCACGTCGGTGGCAAACTTGCTGGCGGACTGGGCGATCCCCGCCAAGGCATACAGTACGGCGGAATCCACCTTCCGAGAGTAGGTCTGGCCGGAAACCGGAACAGAGGCGGAAAAGCCCATTTCCTTGGCAATCTTCCGGTCTAACTCCTTGCACTTCTCATGGTCCCCCTCAAACAGCTCCAGAAAGGATGCCTGGGTACCGGTGGTGCCCTTGCAGCCCAAAAGCTTCAGGTCGCCGATCCGGCGCTCCACCTCCTCCAGATCCATCAGCAAATCATACATCCAAAGGGTGGCCCGCTTGCCTACCGTGACCAGCTGCGCTGCCTGGAAATGCGTAAAACCAAGGGTTGGCAAGGCCTTATACTTGTCGGCGAAACAGGCCAGATTAGCCAGCGTCTTCACCAACTTGTCCCGAATCAGGCACAGTCCTTCCCGCATGATGATCACATCGGTGTTGTCCCCCACATAGCAGCTGGTGGCACCCAGATGGATGATGGGCATGGCCTTAGGGCACTGGGCTCCAAATGCGTGAATGTGGGCCATGACATCATGGCGCAGCTCCTTCTCCTTCTGGGCGGCCAAATCATAGTCAATATCGTCAAGATGGGCCCCCATCTCGTCGATCTGTTCCTGCGTGATAGGCAGTCCCAGCTCCATCTCCGCCCGGGCCAGGGCGACCCACAGCCGGCGCCATGTGGAAAACTTCTTGTCCGGAGAGAAGATGTACTGCATCTCGTCACTGGCGTAGCGAGAGGACAGCGGACTCTCGTAAATAGATTTCTTCACCTTGAAACGTAACCTCCCTGCGCCGAAGCTCAGCGCTTATTTTCCATCAAAAATCCGCTCCCGATTATATCACGCTTTCTGCGTGATCACAAGTAGAAGCCCAAAATTAACCTTTAACTTCTCCGATACTGCATCGGGGTCGGAACAGTAGTATTAAAGCTGATAGTTCTGAAGTAGCTCTCGCGCATAGTCCCGAGCTAAATCGCTGTATTTCCGGTAATAGGTGGACTGTTTATCATCATACCGGTTTCCCACATAGATCCATTCGCAGTACTCATAAAAAATCGCCAGATCGATCGCTTTCCGGTACTCCGGGTAGGAGATACCCAAGGGTCTAAGCAGGCTCTGATAATAGTAGGAGATAGCAAATTCCCGATCTCTCTCTTCTAGATAGAACAGACTGCCAGGCTGCTGCGTTCCATGGGCAATCAATCGGGCTAAAGATGTGGGATAAGCCATGATGTCAGCAGCCTCCCAGTCTATCATCACAGCACGTCTTTCATCCACCAAGACGTTGAAAGGAAGCAGGTCGTCATGGCACAGCGTCTTGGGCACAGTCTGATACATTTCCAGGAATCGGTCATACACCCGCTCCAGGAGAGGGTCCTCCAAATACGTCCCCCGCTTTTTTCGATGCTCCAGGCAGGCCGCATAGGATAGTCCGTCCCGCACTGTGTCAGCATTCCAAAATTTACGCTGCATCGCAACCAGACTGTCTAACGCCAACTGAAGGGCAGGCCTTGTAGCATGGGTTAGCGACATTCCCTGGATCTCCTCCAAGAGGAGCCAGGTTCCATCCCCACTTGGACACTGTGCATAAAGTCTGGGAGCGTATGAAGGAGCTTGAGAGAGAAACCGGGTATATACGGCCACCTCGTCCCCTTTTGCCAACTTCAGAACATAGCGACCGCAATCTCCATGAACTGCATAAACGTTGTAGGGTTCTCCATTCTCTTCTGCATGGTATTGGGAAATGCTAATTTTCTGTCCAGCCGGGATGCCCATGGCATGTAGGATTTCTCCAATATCCGTATCACTCATCCTACGCAAACTGTCCCCTCCTGTTCAAAAAAACCGACACAGCCGGTTAGGCTGTGCCGGTTTCTGTGTGTCGTTTATAGAATGTGCTCAGGCTTCACCACGCATTTTGGCAAAGCACTCACTGCAGTAAACAGGACGGTCGGACTTGGGCTCAAAGGGGACCCTAGCCTCGCCGCCACAGGCAGCACAGGTAGCAGTAAAGTACTCCCTGGGGCCACGAGCAGCAGCCTTGCGGGCATCGCGGCAGGCCTTACAGCGCTGAGGCTCATTCTGGAAACCACGCTCAGCATAAAATTCCTGTTCACCAGCAGTAAACACGAACTCCTGCCCACACTCTTTGCATACTAAAGTCTTGTCTTCGTACATTGGAAATACCCTCTCTTTGATGCCCAGAACCGGAAAAACCATTTTGCTGGGACTGTAATATTTGCGTCAGCTCTCGCTGAATACGCCATAAACTTTGGCCACCTTGCGGCGAATGCGCTGAACCGCATTGTCCACCGCCTTTTCGGGCCTTCCCACTTGGTAGGCAATATCACGGTAGGAGAGCCCCTGAAGATAGAGGGCCAGAATACGTTGTTCCAACGGGG
Source organism: uncultured Eubacteriales bacterium (assembly GCA_905210385.1). Classification (GTDB taxonomy): domain Bacteria; phylum Bacillota; class Clostridia; order Oscillospirales; family Oscillospiraceae; genus Enterenecus. The sequence continues at coordinate 13,964 of CAJLWS010000009.1, forward strand.
AAAGCTGCCGGTTGATAAAGTTCAACCGTTCCTCCCCCTCCTCCCTGGTGATGACCAGCTCTTCCGGATTACTATCATTTCCCAGCATAGAGCGCTCAAAAGGTACACTATGATTCAAAGGTGTATGCTTACCTCGCGCCGCTGCGGCTACAGCAGAGCGGATTCGATTCCGAACACAGACTTCTGCAAAGGTATGAAAGGATACATTACGCCCTGGGTCAAATTCACGAATCGCCTTCAGAAGCCCAAACATAGCCTCCTGGATCAGATCTTCGCTGTCCCCACCAGCTAAAAAATACGGGCGAGCGCAAGCACGGGTTAGCTGCTGATACCTCATGACCAGAGCCTCCTCTGAGGCCCGATCCCCTGCACAGGCGTTCACGCAAAGTACTTCGTCACTTAATTCACTCATCTGTTCTTTTGTCAATTCCATACAACAACCTTGTATATTTATTATCACAATTCCGTTCGTTTGTCAACATTTTTTATGCATTTTTTAGATGCCCATTCTCAGAAATTCATTGATTTTATCAAATCTGCCAATTCCTGTGCAATATTCAGCGCGGTTCCATCCTCTTTTGCCTCTACCATGACCCGGATGAGAGCCTCTGTCCCGGACGGACGAACCAAGATGCGGCCGTCACCGTGCAGTTTTTCTTCCTGCGTATGGATCGCTTCTGTGAGCCAACTCGCAGACATGATCTGCTGCTTTACATCTGCATCGGCAACGGGGATGTTGATCAATACCTGAGGATAACGCTTACAGCGGTTAAACAGCTCTGAAGCTTTTCTCCCGCTACGGAATAATAGATCCAGAATCTGCAATGCGGTTAATTCGCCATCGCCTGTTGTGGCATAATCCAGGAAAATCATGTGGCCGGACTGCTCACCCCCAAGGGAGTAGCCATGCTCAAGCATGCGCTCCAGCACGTTTCTGTCGCCAACATTGGTACATTCCAGATTCAAATGGTGTTCCCGGGCAAAGGTATGAAGACCGATGTTGCTCATGACGGTTGCGACCACTGTGTTCCCGGAGAGTTTACCCCGCTCACGCAAATCTGAACCGCAAGCGGCCATAATCTGGTCCCCATCAATTAAATTGCCCAGTTCGTCTACCGCCAGGCAGCGGTCGGCGTCCCCGTCAAAAGCGATACCAATGTCATAGCCGCCTGCCTTCACCATAGCCGCCAGAGCGTCCATATGTGTAGATCCGCAGTTGTCGTTGATGTTGGTACCGTTTGGATCGGCATTGATCACATCGGTGCTCAGGCTCTCAAAACGGTCAAATAGTCGGGCGGCTGTAGCGGAAGCCGCTCCATTAGCACAGTCGACTAGAATGCGCATGCCGTTCAGGCTAGATGAAATTGTGCCAACCAGGTGGCTGATATACTCCGCTGAAGCAGCGGGCGCGATATAGCTGACTCGGCCAATCTCTCCATGTGTCTTCCGTGGAACGTTATTGTAGCGGAATAGGACAATGTCTTCAATCTTTTCCTCGAGTTCATCAGACAGCTTGAAACCCTGGCCGTTGAAGATCTTGATGCCGTTGTGCTCAAAAGGATTGTGGGAGGCAGAGATAACGATTCCGGCATCCGCCCCACGATCCACCGTGACCCAGGCCACACCGGGAGTGGGCAGCGTACCCAGATCCAGCACGTCTGCCCCGGCGGTACACAGACCGGCAATCAGCGAGCCTTTCAGCAGATCCCCGGAGATCCGGGTATCTTTTCCAATCGTGACCAGGGGCTTCTCCCCTACTCCCTTCTCACTTGACAGCACCACCGCAGTAGCCAGACCCACTTTATAGGCCAGATCAGCGTCCAGCCCGGCGTTGACCACCCCGCGAATACCGTCCGTGCCAAATAGTTTTCCCATAATCACAAACACCTCGTTATAAATTGCAAACCAAGCCCGCTCTGGACGGGACCGGTGTTGTTCACTCGTCAGATTGCCCTGCCCCATTCTCCGGGACGCCGTTTCGTCCGGCGCGACCCTTTCCCGCCCTCTCAATGGGCTGAGAGAGAACCGCGGAGATCAGACCGGTCACCAAGATGGCAAAGCCGTTGGCCCGCACCTGGGGAAGAAACAGGTCGATCAGCCAAAAGATAAAGGCTGAACAGAAGGTATCCAATGGAATGTAAAGCAGATTAGCTTGCCGCCGTCCAGCCCATCCCAGGGAGAAAAGTACCCAGGCCAAGCCGTTGGTGAACAGCTCAAGGGGAATGCCGACCACGGCGGAAATGGCCACATAGGCGAGCAGGCAGCCCAAGGAGTCATAGCGGACGCCCAGCAGGTGCAGCAGCCCGGCATCCATCAGAAGGATAACTGAGAAACCCCAATGATGATTGCCGCCAGGAGCAAAACACCAAGCAGACTCGCAAAAAACTTTTTCATAGTCTAGCTCTTTCGGTCAAAAGCTCATCTGGTCCATTTCCTGCGCGCTGGGGCCATGGAGTCCCAAATGCTCATAGGCCTTCCGAGTGACGCATCGGCCTCTGGGCGTGCGGGTAAGGAAGCCAAGCTGCATCAGGTAGGGCTCGTACACGTCCTCCAGGGTGACGGACTCCTCATTGATGGTGGCGGCCAGAGTATCCAAACCCACAGGACCGCCCCCGTAATTCTCGATAATGCTGGTAAGCATCCTCCGGTCAATGTTATCCAGCCCCAGCTGATCGATCTCCAAGGCCTGAAGCGCCCGATCTGCCACTTGCTGGGTGATGACACCGCCGGCGGTCACCTGGGCAAAGTCCCGTACCCGGCGCAGCAACCGGTTGGCAATCCGGGGCGTGCCCCGACTGCGGCGGGCGATCTCCAATGCCCCTTCCTTCTCAATGGGCACATCCAGAATACCCGCGGACCTTGAGACAATCAGCGCCAATTCCTGCGGGGAATATAGCTCCAACCGTAGGGTCACGCCGAAGCGGTCCCGAAGCGGGGCGGAGAGCTGCCCAGCCCGGGTGGTCGCCCCAATCAGAGTGAACCGGGGCAGGTCCAGCCGGATGGAGTTGGCGGAAGGCCCCTTGCCGATGATGATGTCAATGGCGTAGTCCTCCATAGCGGGATAGAGGATCTCCTCCACCGAGCGGTTGAGCCGGTGAATCTCGTCCACGAACAGGATATCGTTCTCCTGCAGGTTTGTCAGCAGGGCCGCCAGATCCCCCGGCTTCTCAATGGCAGGGCCGGAGGTGATGCGGATATTTACCCCCATCTCATTGGCGATGATGCCGCTGAGGGTGGTCTTGCCCAGCCCCGGGGGGCCGTGGAGAAGCACATGGTCCAGGGGCTCGCCCCGCATTTTGGCCGCTTGAATGAAGACCTCCAGATTGCCCTTGGCCTTCTCCTGGCCAATATACTCCGAGAGGGTCTTGGGCCGCAGGGAGTATTCCCCCTCGTCCGCCGCAGTGAGCGAGGTCGTGACCAGAGGCTCGTTGTCCAGCTCGTCAAACTCCTGGTTTGAAAAATCAATACTCACGGCGCATATCTCCCCTTCTCTGTCCGGCCGAATCCGGCCCCCGCCGTTCTGTGTTCGTCCATTCCGCTGTCACTTATGCCTTCACCATCTTCTTTAAGGCCTGCCGGATGACGTCCTCCAGTGACAGGTTTTCCATGTCCACACCCCTGAGGGCGGCGGAGATCTCACTCTGGGTGTAGCCCAGCACAGCTAGAGCCGCCGCCGCCTCGCTGGTTTTATCTTCCGGAATAATGGTCACTCCACCGGCAAAGGTTTCGCCGCCGGAGGCGGTGAGCTGCCCTTTGGCCAATTTGTCCTTCAGCTCCAAAATGATGCGCTGGGCGATCTTCTTCCCGATCCCCGGCGCGGAGGTCAGCGCCTTTTCATTCCCGGACACAATGGCCATGGCCAACCCCTCCGGGGTGTTGGAGGACAGGATGGCCAGGGCCGCCTTGGGGCCCACTCCGGATACGCCGATAAGCATTTCGAAACAGTTCAGCTCACTCTCGGAGATAAAGCCGTACAGCTCAAAGACTTCCTCCCTCACATGAAGATAGGTATATAGTTTGGCTGACTTTCCACGGGTCAACGCGGCGATGGTGTGGTTGGTGGTACGGCAGGCGTACCCCACCCCGCCGCAGTCGATCACCGCTAGATAGGGCCCGATATGGGCCACCGTGCCTTGCACATAGTAAAACATGGACCAGCTTCCTTTTTCCTAAGTGATGGGTGGGGTCAGGGGATCATTGGTATGCCTTCAGTTGCGAGGTGGATGAGCGGGCGTGGCACAGGGCGATGGCCACCGCGTCCGCCGCATCATCTGGCTTGGGGACGGAGGACAGGCCTAGCAGTCGCTTGGTCATATCCATGACCTGGCGTTTTTCCGCTTTTCCGTACCCCACCACCGCCTGTTTAACCTGAGAGGGATTGTACTCATAAACCGGAACGGAGAGCTTTTCAGCCGTCATGAGGATTACCCCTCTGGCCTGGGCCACACCGATGCCGGTGGTGACGTTGTGGTTGAAGAACAGCTCCTCAATCGCCATAGCCTGGGGATGGAACTGCCCGATTAGCGTCTCCATGTCACGCGCGATCTGAAGCAGCCGGGCAGGAAGCGCCATACCGGCAGGGGTGTTGATGGCGCCGCAGCGAACTAGCCTCTGCCTCCCTCCGGCGCTCTCCAACACGCCGAATCCAACGATAGCGTAGCCCGGGTCAATCCCCAAAATCAGCATGCATCTTCCCTCCTGCCTATTTGGTTATTCTACCATATTCCCATAGCCATGGCAAGGAAAAACGGCAAGCCAGCCTTTACAGGCTGTAGGATTACAATACATATTGGACAAGTGAAGAAAAAAGATGAAGGATAAGG
>CAJLWS010000010.1 GCA_905210385.1 uncultured Eubacteriales bacterium
TGGACGTCCTTGATGCTGGCGGTGAAGTAGCCGACCTGACCAGCCTCAAGCTGCTTCGCCGGCTCAAGCCCCAGCGGGCGCATCAGGCCGCATTCGAGCACCTTGAAGGTCGCGCCGGTCGCCATCATCCTGATCTCCATGCCGGGCCTGATGGTGCCGTCCTTGAGGCGCATATAGACGATCACGCCGCGGTAGGCGTCGTAATAGCTGTCGAAGATCAGCGCCTTGAGCGGGGCGTTCGGGTCGCCCTTGGGTGCGGGGAGGTTGTGGACGATGTCCTCAAGCACCGCGTCGATGTTGATGCCGAGCTTGGCGGAGATCTCCGGCGCGTCCTCGGCGGGGATGGCAAGGATGTTCTCGATCTCCTCCTTCACACGCTTGGGATCGGCAGCAGGCAGGTCGATCTTGTTGATGACGGGGCGGATCTCCAGATCGTGCTCCATCGCAAGATAAGTATTCGCGAGTGTCTGCGCCTCGATGCCCTGTGAGGCGTCCACGATGAGCAGCGCGCCCTCGCAGGCGGCGAGAGAGCGCGAGACCTCGTAGTTGAAGTCCACATGGCCCGGGGTGTCGATGAGATTGAGGCAGTAGGTCTGGCCGTCCTGGGCCTTGTAGTCCATGCGCACCGCCCGGGCCTTGATGGTGATGCCCCGCTCCCGCTCCAGATCCATATTGTCCAGCAGCTGGGACTCCATCTGCCGCTGCTCCACCGCCCCGCAGATCTCGATCATCCGGTCGGACAGGGTGGATTTGCCGTGGTCAATGTGGGCAATGATAGAGAAATTTCGGATTTTGGACTGATCGGTCATAGGCAGGAAACCTCCATAGAAAACTCCATCAGGCAGCGCTGCGCCAGAGCGCTGGATGGTGAAAAAACAAACCGTTATGCCTGCTCAATATGATTGGCCATTTCTTTATTCAGCCGCTCCCCACACACATGAATAATCTGAAGCAGGGATTGGTAGGTCCCAGGATAGGCCGCGGTCATCGCGTCGTGGGACATATCAGGGAACTGCTGGGCCTCCTTGTTCTGTCCGGCCAGTGTAGCTACATACTCCGCCTCATTGAGGATCATATCCGCCCGGGGCAGCCCGACTACAAAATGTTCTCGGGGCACGGAGAAGAAGCCGTCGTTCCCGTTGGGGCTGAACTGGAACAGGTGACGGTACAGAGTATACAGAGCGGTAGAAAGATAGTTGGACGCCGCTTTGATCGCTTTCTTATTCCCCAGACGGCCCAGAAGGTCAAACAACACCCCCGCGGAATTGACAATCAGTTTCTTGCTCAGGGTTGCCATCACCGACCCCTTGAGCACATTGTCCCGTTCATCGGATACATCATAAAGGGTATCCGCGTCAAGGATGGTGGTTCCATCCCGGCTGAGAGTACGCCCCAGCAGAAAATCTGCGGAGACATTGTAGAAATCACATGCTTTGACCACAAAATTCAGGCCGGGCTCCCGCACACCATTCTCGTAGTGGGAGAGCAAAGCCTGGGAAATGCCAAGGGTCTCAGCAGCCTGCCGCTGGGAAATGCCCCGTTCATGTCTCAGCAGAGCCAAAGTACGCGCAAAATCAGCGTTCATTCTTCTATTTCCTCTCTTAATATATCTTTCTTTCATCCATCTAAGCCAGCGCCGCGCAATCATGACAGCAAGTATTAGCATACCACCTAAAATACTAATTGTAAAGTCATTCTTCCCACAGAAACATCCACCAAATTCCCCCAGCTTTTTGTGAATTTGTCCATTCGAAGCAACTTTACCAGATTCGCTTGCAAAGGCGGTGGAAACGTGTTACATTTACCCTATCCGAGCCTTTCCCGGCATAATTCACATCATATGGAGGTAATGTCTTTTATGTTTGGCAAACTGATTGAAAAGCTAAAGGAGAGTCCCAAGCGCATTGTATTCACCGAAGGCACCGACGCCCGCATTCTGGAGGCTTCCGCCCGGTTGCTCTCAGGTACTTTCCTGACTCCTATCCTAGTGGGCAATCCCGAAGAGGTCCACGCCGCCGCAGAGAAAGCCGGTTTTAATATCCGCGGTGCGGAGATCATCGACCCCGCTACCTATGACCGGATGGATGAAATGGTGTCCACCATGGTGGAGCTGCGCAAGGGCAAAATGACTGCTGATGAGTGCCGCGCCCTGCTCCAGAAAGGCAACTACTTCGGCACCATGCTGGTAAAGCTGGGTGTGGCCGATTGCCTGCTGGGCGGTGCCACCTACTCCACCGCTGACACCGTGCGGCCTGCCCTCCAGCTGATCAAGACCAAGCCGGGCAACAAGATCGTCTCCTCCTGCTTTATCCTGGTGCGCCCCGGTGCCTCTGGCGGCAATGAAGTGCTGGCTATGGGCGACTGCGCCATCAACATTGATCCCACCGAGGACGAGCTGGTGGAAATCGGCCTGGAGTGTGCCAAGTGCGCCAAGTCCTTTGGCATTGACCCCAAAGTCGCTTACTTGAGCTACTCTACCCACGGTTCCGGTAAGGGCGAGACTGTGGATAAGATGCGCAACGCCTGCCAGAAGGCCAAAGCCGCCGCTCCCGATCTGGATATCGACGGAGAGATCCAGTTCGACGCTGCCGTCTCCCCTACCGTGGGCCAGCTGAAGTTCCCCGGCTCCAAGGTGGCCGGCTACGCCAACACCTTCATCTTCCCCAACATCAATGCCGGTAACATCGGCTACAAAATCGCCCAGCGGCTGGGTAAGTTTGATGCCTACGGCCCCATTCTGCTGGGTCTGAACGCCCCCATCAACGACCTGTCCCGAGGCTGTAATGCCCTGGAGGTCTATTCCATGGCCATCATCACCGCAGCCTTGGTTTGAGTTTTTATTCCATATCCATTATACATCATACATTAACGCAGGAGCACCCCCCTTCGGGGTGCTCCTGTTTTTTGACTTCGGCCGCCTTAAAATTTTCTTATAAATTTCTTATGCTTTCCTCTCTATCTTTTTTATACTATCCGTGGTATTCTGACTGTACCAACACGGTTAATACATTCAATGTGTCCTGGGATAGAGAGGAGTCCACTATGGCTATTTTGGAAGTCAGTCACTTGAAGAAAATTTATACCACCCGTTTCGGCAACCAGCAGGTGGAGGCCCTCACCGACGTGTCCTTCTCTGTGGAGCAGGGGGAATTCGTGGCCATCATGGGGGAGTCTGGCTCCGGCAAGACCACCCTGCTGAACATCCTGGCTGCCCTGGACCGACCCACCGCCGGCAGCGTGAAGCTGGCGGGGCGGGAGCTGTCCTCCGTCCGGGAGAAGGACCTGGCCGCCTTCCGCCGGGACAATCTGGGCTTCGTGTTCCAGGATTTCAATCTGTTGGACACCTTCTCCCTCCGGGACAACATCCTGCTGCCCCTGGTGCTGTCCGGGAAGAAGTACCCTGAGATGGAGAGGCGCCTGGCCCCCCTGGCGGAGGCCCTGGGCATCACGGGGCTGCTGGACAAGTACCCCTACGAGGTGTCCGGCGGGCAGAAGCAGCGGTGCGCCGTGGCCCGGGCCCTCATCACCCAGCCGGAAATTGTGCTGGCCGACGAGCCCACCGGCGCCCTGGACTCCCGGGCCGCCGACAGCCTGATGGACCTGTTCGGCAAGATCAACCGGGCGGGGCAGACGGTGCTCATGGTCACCCACTCCACCTCCGCCGCCAGCCATGCCGGGCGGGTGCTGTTCATCCGGGACGGGGCGGTGTACCACCAGCTGTACCGGGAGAACCGGGGAGACGGAGAGATGTACCGGCTCATTTCCGACACCCTTACCCGTCTGTCCGCCGGAGGTGAGAAGCGTGCGTAACGGCCTCTACCCCAAGCTGGCCTGGCAGAACATCCGCCAGAACCGCCGCTTCTATGTCCCCTACCTGCTGGCCTTGATCGGGCTGTCCGCCGCCTTTTATGTCATGTCCGCCTTAGTGTTTGATCCTGGGGTGGATACCATGCGGGGGGCAGAGTATGTATCGGTGATGATGGGCATGGGCATGTTCATCGCGGGCATCTTCTCCGCCATCCTGCTGCTGTATATCAACAGCTTTCTCATGAAGCAGCGGAAAAAGGAACTGGGCCTTTACAACATCCTTGGCATGGGCAAGAGAAATATCGCCCTGCTCCAGTGCTGGGAGAGCCTGTATACCGCCCTCATCGGCATTGTGGGCGGCGTGGTGTGCGGTGTGATTCTCCACGCCCTGGCCACCGCCCTGCTCACCCGGCTGCTGCGCTTTTCCATCCCCTTCTCGGTGGGGCTGTCCCTGCCTGCCGTGGCTCTCACCGCCGCGCTGTTTGGCGCGCTGCTGGCTCTGGCCCTGGTCCTCAACTTGGGCCGGGTGTCCCTGGTCAGCCCCATCCAGCTGCTCCGGGGCGGACAGGTGGGGGAAAAGGAGCCCCGTACCCGGTGGCTCACCGCTGCCATTGGGGTGGCCGCCCTGGGGGCGGGCTACGCCATCGCCATCACCACCAACGACCCCACCGCCGCCATCGCCCTTTATTTTCTGGCGGTGCTGCTGGTCATCATCGGCACCTACTGCCTGTTCACCGCCGGCTCCATCGCCCTGCTGAAGCTGCTGCGGAGGAACAAGCGGTTCTACTACCAAACCAGCCACTTCATCGGCGTGTCCGGCATGCTCTACCGGATGAAGCGCAACGCCGTGGGCTTGGCCAACATCTGTATCCTGTCCACCATGGTGATGGTGATGATCTCGGGCACCCTGTCCCTCTACCTGGGCACCGGGGAGATCATCGCCGCCCAGTACCCCGCCGACTTCCAGATCGAGGTGGGCTGCTCCCCCGACAAAGCGGCCGCCAACGGCGAAGAGCCCTTTGACGGCCAGGCCATGGACGAGCTGGCCCGGCGGTTCATGTCCGACCAGGGGATCGAAGTGGAAAACTCCCGATCTGTCACCTACCTGCGCCTCACCGCCCTGGCCAACACCGCCACCCGACGCCTGGAGATCGGTGCCACCGCCGACCGCACCACCGGGCGCACCATCTATCTGCTCACCCGGGACAGCTACCAGGCCCTCACCGGCCAGGCCGCCCCGGAGCCGGGGCCCGGCCAGGCCGCCCTGTGCGGAACGCTGCCCCAGGAACTGGGGCAGTCCATCGTGTTCAAGGCCATCACCATGGGGGAGAATGGCCCGGAGGAAACCGGCCCTGACCTCACCGTGGAGATCGCCCACACTCTGGAGGCCATCCCCTTCTTCTCCAACACCTTTGACACCTTCGAGGCCGTGGCCCTGGTGCTGCCGGACGGCGCCGCCCTGGACGCCTTCGCCGCCTTAGAGGACGCTGCCTACGGCCCCGGTTCCACCACCTATTACTACCTGGACCTGCTGGACCTGGACTGCACCCAGGCGCAGGCCCTGGAGCTGGAAAACGCCTGGTACGACCACAACCTGGGGGAGGACGCCTACCAGGACACCGGCTATTTTGACTATCTCTCCGTGTCCACCCGGGCCCGGATGGAGGTGGACGGCTACGCCATGGCCGGCGGCTTCCTCTTCCTGGGCATCCTGCTGGGGGTGGTCTTCCTCCTGGCCACCGTGCTCATCATCTACTACAAGCAGGTGTCCGAGGGCTATGAGGACCAGGCCCGATTCGAGATCATGCGCAAGGTGGGCCTAGACCAGGGGCAGGTGCGCGCCTCCATCCGCAGCCAGGTGCTCACCGTGTTCTCCCTGCCCATCCTGGCCGCGGCGGTGCACATCCTGTTCGACTTCAACCTGGTGGTACAGCTGCTCACCATGTTCTCCGTCCGGAGCGTGCTCACCACCGCGCTGTGCACCGGGGGCACGCTGCTGGTGTTCTGCCTGGTATATGGTATCGTGTACCTGCTCACCGCCCGGACGTACTATAAGATCGTGAAGTAAACTATATCCGGAAAGGAGATGTAACTCATGCGCCGCATTTTACTGGTTCCCATCCTCTGCTGCGCCCTGCTGGCTGGGCTGTGCGCTCTGCGCAGGCGTGGGAGATTTTCTCACAAGAGTGCTATTTAATTTCACGTTTTCGCAAAAATGTAAACTTTTGTTTTGTCGAATTTGTCCTCACTTTTTTCTATTTTTGTCTATTTCCCCGTTTTTCCCTTCAAGAACGCCCTGGAAAACACCATTCCAGGGCGTTTGGCGTTTTGACGAACTGCCCACATTTTCGCTTGACAGAAAAGAGACATACCTTTACAATAGATTCAGATAATTTTGAAAAACCGGGCGGAGACCGCCCATTTGAGCGGCTGCGGCGCTACTTAACGCCTTTTCATATATTGCTATCAACCATTGGACAGATATATGACACTCAAATACAGACGCTGAATGGCGGGTGGTTTTTCAATTATCGCGGTGTGCCAGCGTGCGCATCGCGTCTTATTTTGCAACTATTATAAAAAACCACAGAAATTAGGAGGTGTGGACCCTGACATGATGCCCATTTACCTGGCTATTATTTTCATGGTCGTATGCCTGGTTGTCGGTGCGGTTGCTGGCATTGCCCTCGGTTATAACCGCCGGAAGGCCTTTGCCGAGCGAGAGATCGGCTCGGCGGAGGAAGAGGCCCGCCGCATCATCAACGAGGCCATCAAGAGTGCGGAAAACAAGAAGCGGGAGGCTACCGTAGAGGCCAAGGAGGAGATTCTGAAGGCCCGAAACGAGTTTGAAAAAGAAGTCAAGGACCGCCGCAGCGAGCTGCAGCGTCAGGAAAACCGTCTGAGCCAGAAAGAGGAGAACCTGGACCGAAAGACGGAAAACATGGAGCGCAAGGAGGAGCTGCTGTCTGCCCGGGCCGCCGAGCTGGAGCGGGATAAGGACGAGCTGGAGCGACTCAAGCAGAGCCAGGTGGAAGCGCTGGAGCGCATCTCCGGACTGACCACCGAGGAGGCCAAGCGGTATCTCATCGAGCAGATCGAGGATGAGGTCACTCACGAAGAGGCACTGAAGATTAAGGAAATCCAGGCCCGTTTCAAGGACGAGGCAGAGACCTACGCCCGGGAGCAAATTGCCCTGGCCATTCAGCGGTGTGCCGCCGACCATGTGGCAGAGGCTACCGTCTCCGTGGTTCCCCTGCCCAACGACGAGATGAAGGGCCGCATCATCGGCCGGGAGGGCCGGAACATCCGGACCCTGGAGACCCTCACCGGAGTGGACCTGATCATCGACGACACCCCCGAGGCCATCACCGTATCCTGCTTTGACCCGGTTCGCCGGGAGATCGCCCGGCTGGCCCTGGAAAAGCTCATTCTGGACGGCCGCATCCATCCCACCCGCATTGAAGAAATGGTGGAAAAGGCCAAGCGGGAGGTGGATGCCACCATCAAGGCCGAGGGTGAGCGAGCCGTGTTTGAGACCAACGTCCACGGCCTGCACCCCGAGCTCATCAAGCTGCTGGGCCGGCAGCACTACCGCACCAGCTACGGCCAGAACGTACTCAATCACTCCATTGAGGTGGCCCACCTTGCCGGACTGATGGCCGCCGAGATTGGCGCCAACGTGACCGAGGCCAAGCGGGCTGGCCTGCTCCATGACCTGGGCAAGGCCATCGACCACGAGGTTGAGGGCTCTCATATTCAGATCGGCGTAGAGCTGGCCCGGAAGTACAAGGAGAGCGAGGGTGTCATCCACGCCATCGAGGCCCACCATGGCGACGTGGAGCCCCATACCATTGTGGCCTGCCTGGTCAAGGCGGCCGACGCCATCTCCGCCGCCCGTCCCGGCGCCCGGAAGGAGAACGTGGAGTACTATATCAAGCGCCTGGAAAAGTTAGAGGAACTCACCTCCTCCTTCCCCGGTGTGGAAAAGGCCTATGCCATCCAGGCTGGCCGGGAAGTGCGCATTATGGTCAAGCCGGAGGAGGTCTCCGAGGACCGGATGGTCATCCTGGCCCGGGAAATCGCCAAGAAGATTGAGGATGAGCTGGAGTATCCCGGTCAGATCAAGGTAAACCTAATCCGGGAGACCAAAGCCATCGAGTACGCAAAGTAACCGCAAGGCCGCTGTCGAAGCAGACAGCGGCCTTTGCTTTTTTCTGTTGCGCTTTTCCTACAACTATGCTATGATAAAGGCCACCAAAAGAAATGCATCCCTTGTTTTTTGAAAGAATAGGGGCAATTCCCGAAAGAAAAGGATTGGAATGTATGGATACCTTTCGATGCCCAGATCCCGCCGATCGCCAGTGGGCCATTTCCTTACTGGCCGCTGAGGGGGAGATGGGCTGCGAGTACAACTTCGACAATATTTACCTTTGGAGCCGAGCCTACCCCCAGAAGATCGCCCGCCAGGGAGACCGCCTCCTGGTGCAAATTCAGGGAAAGCTGGGCACCAGTTACCTGTACCCCGCAGGCAGCGGCCCTCTGGCCCCCGCCTTAGACGCCTTGAAGGCGGACGCGCAAGCTTACGGTGCTCCCCTCACCCTGGTGTGCGTCACGGCGGAGCAGCGCCGGCGGCTGGAGGCAGAGTGCCCCGGCCGCTTCTCCTGGCAGGAGGACCGGGACGGCTGGGACTATCTTTATGATGTGAACCGGCTGGCCGACCTGGGGGGCAAGAAGCTCCACGCCAAACGCAACCACATCCACCGCTTTGACGAGCAGTTTCCCGACTGGATGTTCGAGCCCATCACCCCGGCCAACATCCCCGAGTGCCTGGACCTGGAGCGAGCCTGGTCCGCCCGGCGGGAGGAGAGTGAGCCGGAGGCGGGGGAGGAATCCCTGTCCGAGGAGACCATCGCCGTCATCGAAGCTCTCTATCAGATGGATCCCCTTGCCCTGGAGGGTGGGCTCATTCGAGCCGGTGGCAAGCCGGTGGCCTTCTCCCTGGGCAGCCTTACCACCCCCGCGTGCTTTGACGTCCATTTTGAAAAGGCGGCCGGAGAGATCCAGGGCGCCTATGCCGTCATCAACCGGGAGATGGCACGCATGGTCCGGGATCGCCACCCCCAGGTGAAATGGCTCAACCGAGAGGACGATCTGGGCCTGGAGGGCCTGCGGAAGGCCAAGCTCTCCTACTATCCCGACATTTTACTGGAGAAATTCACCGCCCGGGAGGTATGACCCTATGCTGGAGCTGCACCAGGCCCACCTGGAGGAATTGATCCCGGCAGAAGCACTTTGGAGCCAGGTCTTTGGGGATGATGCCGCGTTTCAACGGGATTTCTACACGCTTACGGACCTGTCCGGCCCCCTGGTCCTCACCGAGGACGGGCAGGTCCAGGCCATGCTGGCCCTGCCGGAGGCGACCCTCACCTTTCCCGACGGATGGAACGTGAAAGGCGGCTATGTCTATGCCCTGGCCACCCGTCCGGAGGCCCGGGGCCGGGGCTACGCCGGGCTGCTGCTCCGCTACGCCTGTGAGATACTCCGAAAGCGGCAGGCGGACTGCATTCTCACCGTCCCCGCCCAGCCCTCCCTGTTCTCTTTTTTTGCCAAGAATGGCTTTGCCCCTGCCTTCTATCACCGCCGGGTAGAAGCTCGGCCCGCCGCCGCTCCGGCCCGCTCCATTTCTCCTGAGGCGTATGACGCGCTCCGAGAGTCTCTGTTGACCGGCACCACCCACGTGGTTCAGGACCCCGGACAGATGGAATTTCAACGTCGGCTCTGTCCCCATCCGGGCAGCGGCCTGTACCGGCTGGGGCCGGCCCCCGGCCCCGGGGGGGCCGCGGTGGGGGGGTGGGCGGGGGGACCGGTGGTCAAGGAGCTGCTGTGCCATCCCCAGGACGAGGAGCAGGGTGCCGCTGCCGCCGCCGCCCTGTGCGGTGGTCCGGCCCAGGTACGTCTGCCTGCCCCCCAGGAGGAGGGGCAGCCCTTCGGCGCCATCCGTTGGCTGTACGGCGCCGCCCCCTCCCGCTGGCAGCGGCTCCCCCAGGGCTACCTGGGGTTGGCTTTTGATTGAAGGCGGACAGGCACCCTGCATAAAAATGCATATACATTCTTGATTTGCTGGTCATTTTTCCCGAATTATTTGTTAATATTCAAAATCCTCTTGCATTTTATTCATGCAGGCAGTATAATAACGCCATTCCAGATGTTCTGGTATCATTTTTGATGTATGGATAGGAGATAGAGGAAAATGAAAACCATGAAGAAGCTACTGGCCCTGCTGCTTGCTCTGGGCCTGGTGTTTGCCCTGACCGCCTGCGGCAACGGGGACAGCGAGAGCAGCCAGACCCCCAGCGAGAACGTGACCGAGTCCCAGGAGCCCGCCGCATCCGATGAGGGCGGCGCCACCGGCGACTACGGCGAGTT
Organism: uncultured Eubacteriales bacterium; assembly: GCA_905210385.1. Lineage (GTDB taxonomy): Bacteria > Bacillota > Clostridia > Oscillospirales > Oscillospiraceae > Enterenecus. The sequence goes on from CAJLWS010000010.1 coordinate 10,234, forward strand.
CACCACCATTGAGGAGGGCAAACTCATCATGTCCACCAACGCCGCCTTCCCGCCCTATGAGATGACCACCGACGACGGCGGCTTCGAGGGCATCGATGTAGAGATCGCCCAGGCCATCGCCGACAAGCTGAACCTGGAGCTGATGATCGACGACATGGACTTCACCGCCGCCCTGCAGGCCGCCCAGTCCGGCATGAGCGACATGGTCATGGCCGGCGTCACCGTCAACGAGGACCGGCTGGCGGTCATGGACTTCTCCGACAGCTACGCCACCGGCGTGCAGGTGGTCATCGTCAAGGAGGGCTCCGACGTCACCCTGGACAACCTGGGCGAGCAGCTCATCGGCGTGCAGAACGGCACCACCGGCTGGCAGTACTGCTCCGACGATTTCGGCGACGACCATGTGTCCGCCTTTGACAACGGCATCACCGCCGTCCAGGCCCTGATGCAGGACCAGGTGGACTGTGTGGTCATCGACCAGGGCCCCGCCCAGGAGTTCGTGGCCGCCAACCCCGGCCTGACCATCCTGGAGACTGAGTACACCGTGGAGGACTACGCCATCGGCGTGGCCAAGGGCAACGAGGGCCTGCTCAACGCCATCAACACTGCCCTGGCGGAGCTGAAGGCGGACGGCACCGTCCAGTCCATCATCGACAAGTACATCACCGCCGAGTAAGCTTGGCGGATATCCCGCAAAAAGGGCGGCTTTGGGCCGCCCTTTTTGCCATAGACCGACACAGAGAGGGGAATAGATATGGATCTGGCCCAGATCTACGAGAGCTGGGAAGCCCTGCTCAAGGCGGGGACGGACCTGCCCTGGTGGCAGGACTTCTTCGTGGACTTCTACAAGGCCTTCCTCCTGCAAGACCGCTGGCAGCAGTACTTACAGGGGACGGGGACGACGCTGGTGGCCACCGCCCTGGCCCTGCTCATGGGCGTGATCCTGGGCGTGGTCATCGCCATGGTGCGCACCGCCCACGACCAGCAGCGCCCCGGCCGGAAAAATCCGGTTCTGGGCGTGATCAACGCCATTTTCAAGATTTACGTCACCGTCATCCGGGGCACCCCCATGATGCTCCAGCTGCTGATCTGGGCCTTCGTGGTGTTTCAGAGCCGGCACTACACCCCGGTGGGCATCTTCGGCCTGGGCATCAACTCCGGGGCCTATGTGTCCGAGATCATCCGGGGCGGCCTGATGTCGGTGGACGTCGGGCAGATGGAGGCCGGGCGCTCCCTGGGCCTGAACTATCTGGACACCATGCGCTTCATCGTGGTGCCCCAGGCCTTCAAGGCCGTGCTCCCCTCCCTGGGCAACGAGTTCATCATCCTGCTCAAGGACACCTCCCTGCTGTCCGTCATCAGCGGGCAGGAGCTGATGTACTTCGCCCAGGCCATCGGCACCCGCAACTACGCCATGATGTTCCCCCTGTTCGGGGCGGCCTTCATCTATCTGGTGCTGGTCATCATCTTCAGCTGGCTGCTGGGCAAACTGGAAAGGAGGCTGCGTCAAGGTGATCGACGTTAAAAACCTCAGCAAATCCTTTGGCGACCACCTGGTGCTGGACGACATCTCCGAGCACATCAGCGAGGGGGAAAAGGTGGTCATCATCGGCCCCTCCGGCTCGGGCAAGTCCACCTTCCTGCGCTGCCTGAACCTGCTGGAGACCCCCACCTCCGGCACCATCACCTTTGACGGCACCGTCATCACCGACCCCAAGGTGGACATCGACGCGGTGCGCCGCCAGATGGGCATGGTGTTCCAGCACTTCAACCTGTTCCCCAACATGACGGTGCGGCGCAACATCACCCTGGCCCCCATCCGTACCGGGCTGATGAAAAAGGAAGAGGCCGAGACAGAGGCGGAGAAGCTGCTGGAACGGGTGGGCCTGCTGGACAAGGCGGACGCCTATCCCGCCCAGCTGTCCGGCGGACAGAAGCAGCGCATCGCCATCGTCCGGGCCATGGCCATGCGGCCCAAGGTGATGCTCTTCGACGAGCCCACCTCCGCCCTGGACCCGGAGATGGTGGGCGAGGTGCTGGAGGTGATGAAGGAGCTTGCCCAGGAGGGCATGACCATGGTGGTGGTCACCCACGAGATGGGCTTTGCCCGGGAGGTAGGCACCCGGGTGCTGTTCATGGACGGGGGCCACATCCTGGAGCAGAACGAGCCCCATGAATTCTTTGCCAACCCCAGGGAGCAGCGCACCATCGACTTCCTCTCCAAGGTTCTGTAATAATGCTCCTGGCCCCGGAGCTTCCGTTTCCCTTTCGCGCCCCGCGCCTATGTACCAGCCAGGCAATGCTTTTGTCAACTTTGTGTAAATCAGCGGAAAGAATTTTCTTGACACCCCTTATGTAAACTCTTTTTTGCAGGATTTGCCCCACAGCCCGCATCAAGTCGCTGTGGAAAACTTTGTGGAAGCTGTGGAAGGTCTGCAAAATCAAATTGTGGAATTTTTTACCTTTCTTTTGCTTCCATACTTCTTGCAAGTTTTGCCCCGCTCAATTCGCCGAAGAAAATTATTTGTCTCCTTCCGAAGCAAACCCTTCATTTCTGCCCTCTTCTCCCGGAGCGCAAGGACTTGATGCAAAACTTAATTCTGAAAACCTGTCCAAGAAAAAGCTGCTATGAAACCGTCAAAGGGCGGTTCCATAGCAGCTTTTTTAAGTGTCAATCTTATGTTTGGATCGGAACCCCGCATTTTACAACAGGTTCTCGCTCAAACTCACTTCATCGAATCAGCGTGTTTTCCTGGGTCGGTGCAGACTGGGCATCCTCGGTGGAGAAGTACTGGGCCAGGATGCCCGCGGCCACCTCCGCCAGGTTGCCGCCGGAAGAGCCATGCTCCGCCACCAGATAAATGACGATCTCCGGATCATCATAGGGGGCAAAGCAGGTAAAGGTGGCGGTGGCGTCCACCCCGGTGCCCACCTCAGCGGTGCCCGTCTTACACCCCACGCTCACCGGCAGGCTGGCAAAGTACCGGGCCATGGACGCCGTCTGGGACAGGTCGTACATGCCCTGGAGCACCGCGTCCAGGTCCTCCTGGTCGATGTCGATGGAGTTGAGCAGCACCGGCTCATACTCGTAGACCACCTGGCTGTAGTCGTCGGATTTGACTTCCTTGAGCAGGTGGGCCTGGTAATGGTTGCCGCCGTTGGCCAGTGTGGCAACATAGTTGGCCAGCTGGATGGGGGTGAACTGGCTCAAGCTTTGGCCAATGGCGGCGGACAGCACCTCTCCGCCGTACCAGGTCTGGCCCAGGGCCTCTGCAGCCTCCGGGCCGGCCATCCGGCCCCGGGACTCCGAGATCTCGATGCCGGTGTACTCCCCCAGGCCGAACTGCTGGGCATAGTCCTGAAGGGTAGCGATACCCATTTTGGCTGCAGTGTCGTAAAAGAAAATGTTGCAGGAGTCGGTGATGGCCTGGGTCACATTCTCCAGCCCATGCCTGCCCGGTGCAATCCAGCACCGCTGGGTCGTATCATAGTAGCGGTAGTAGCCCGTGCACTCCACCCGGGTGGTCAGGTCAATGACCCCGCTGGACAGTCCCGCCACCGCCGACACCATTTTAAAGGTGGAGCCGGGGGCATAGATGCCCTGGGTGGCCCGGTTGAGCAGCGGGTTTCGCTCGGTATCCGACGCCAGCTCCCCATAGTTGAAATCGCCCAAGTCGTATGTGGGATAGGATGCCATGGCCAGCACGCCGCCGGTCATGTCCATCACAACCGCTGCCCCGCCGGCGGGATTTTCCAGGCTCTCAATAAAGTCCGCCAAATACTGCTCCGTCACTGCCTGCAGGCCGATATCCAGGGTGAGCACCACGTTGTCGCCGGGGTCCGGTTCCTCCTCCCACTCCTGGGTGACAATCTTGCCGTTGTCGTCCGTCTCAATCCGCCGCCGGCCGCTGGTACCGTGGAGGTACTCCTCAAAGGCCAGTTCCGCCCCATCCCGGCCTACGACAGCGTCCATCGGATACCCCAATTCCTGATAGGTGGGCCACAGCGCCGTGGTGATGGATCCGGTATATCCCAGCACGTGGGCGGCAGAGCTGGTGTTGTAGGTCCGGGAGGTATCCGTTTCAATCTCCACTCCCGTAAGGGACTGCTCTTTCACAGTGGAGATGAATGCAATATCCACATCCCTGGCAAAAACATATTCGGAGGACACAACGTCATAGGCGCGCAGGTACAGCTCATAGAGCACCCCCATGAGCTGCCGGTCTTCCTGGGAAACCGCTGCGTCCTCCCCGATCTCCAGACCAAAGGTACCCGCCATGGCCCGCAGCAGCTCCTCCGCGGTCACATCCGCCGTCTCCGCCTCCTCGACCCACCCCCGGTTCTCCGCCAAGCGGCCCAGATTGGTGGGGTAAACGGCGGTGTTGCCGTCCTCGTCCTCCGATTCATAACTGAACAGGCTCTCCGTCCGGGTATAGCTCCAGGGTGCGGAGTCGCTGACCGGCAGGGAGTCCGTCCACTCCACGCCCTGCTCCCGGCACAGCGCCAGCAGGCTGGAAAGGATTTCGTTGCGCTCCTCTCCCATCAGGGTGGTGTCCAGCGTGACATTGTACTGCACGGAGTTGGTCACCAGCACCCGGCCGTACCGGTCCAGGATCTCTCCCCGGACGCTGTCCACCGTCTCCACTTCCTGCACGCTGTAGTTGGCGCTGGCCAGGTAGTCCTCCCCGTGGACGATCTGCGTCTGGTACAGCACCACGACGAAGGCCAGCAGGATGGCCCCAAAGATCCCAACCAGTACGCCGGTGCGCACCTGCAGCTTGCGGCTCTCCTCCTCGGTACGGGCCTCTTTCTCCCTGCGGGGATCGTGCAGCTTACTCATGGTAGATCCTCCCATAATACCGGCAGCAGAACCTCCCCAGCCAGTAGGCCGGGAAGGAAAACAGCAGCGACCACAGAAGCTCTGGTCCGGCCACCCTCAGCAGGGCGCCCATGTCCGCCGTACCGGCGGCCAGGCGGCTGCCCACCTGCCAGCACTCCCACAGCAGCAGGGCGCACAGCGCGCACAGCACATGCCCCACCAGGTCCCGGCGCAGAACATGCTGGGTAAGCAGCCCGGTCCCCCAGGCGATGGCCGACACCGCGGGGACGCACAGCAGGCCGGCATGACCCACCGTGGCCATCACCAGGCCGGCGGCCAGGCCAAATCCGGCGCCAAATCGCGGCCCCTCCAGGGTGCCTACCGCCACCGCGCCGCACAGCAGCAGCAGGGGCTGGGGAATGGGCAGAGGGCCCAGGACATAATAGTTCAGGACCATGAGCGCCACCAGGGCAACCCCGTAAGCCGCCACCTTGATTGTGGTATCACGCTGCGTCATAATAGTTCTCCAAACAGGGCCCAGGTGGAGCAGTCCACAATCTTCACATCCACGAACCGCCCCACCAGCGCCGGGTCTCCGCTTACGTGGACCAGCCGTCCGCCTGGGGTGCGGGCATTGAGGTTGTTGCGGGGGTCCTCGCTCTCCCCGTCCACCAGGCAGCGTTGGACGGTGCCGATGTACGCCTGGTGTTTTTCCAGAGAAATGCGGTTCTGCACCTCCACCAGGCGGTTGAAGTTGGCCGACTTCTCCTCCTTGGACATGGGGTCGGGCAGCTGGGCCGCCGGGGTCCCCTTCCGGGGGGAGTAGATAAAGGTGAACAGTGCGTCAAAGCGCACCTCCTCCACCAGGGAAAGGGTGTCCTCAAATTCCTGGGTGGTCTCCCCAGGGAAGCCCACGATCACATCACTGGTGAGCACCACATCCGGAATGCGCGCCCGCAGAGCGATCACCTTGTCCAGGTACTGCTCCCGGGTATATCGGCGGTTCATGGCCTGCAACACTCTGGTATTGCCCGACTGGAAGGGCAGGTGGATCACGGGCGCCACCTTTTCGCACCGGGCCATTACGTCAAAGAGCTTCTCAGTGGCATCCTTGGGATGGCTGGTCATGAACCGGAGCAGGAACTCCCCCGGGATCGCGTCAGCCCGCTCCAGCAGAGTGGGAAAGTCGATGTCCTCTCCCAGGTCCTTGCCGTAGGAGTTCACGTTCTGGCCCAGCAGGGTGATGTCCTTGTAGCCCTGCTCCACCAGATCCCGGATCTCCTTCAAAATGACCTCCGGCTCCCGGCTGCGCTCCCGGCCCCGCACATAGGGCACGATGCAGTAGGTGCAGAAATTGTTGCAGCCGTACATGATGGACACCCAGGCCTTCACCCTGCCCGACCGGCGCACCGGCAACCCTTCGGCAATGGCTCCGTCGGAGTCCTCCGTCTCAAACACCCGCCCTCGGCGCAGGTACACCCGGTAGAGCAGCTCGGGGAACTTCCACAGAGCATGGGGGCCGAACACCAGGTCCACATGCCGATAGGATTGGCGCAGCTTTTGCACCACATGGGCCTCCTGGGCCATGCAGCCGCACAGGCAGATGATTTGGTGGGGGTTGCGCCGCTTCCCGTGGACCAGCGCGCCCACGTTTCCCAGCACCCGCTGCTCGGCATGCTCCCGGATGGCGCAGGTGTTGATGACGATGACATCGGCGTCCTGGTCCGTGTCCGTCATCTCATAGCCCATCTCCACCAGCATGCCCCGGATCAGCTCCGAGTCCGCCTCATTCTGCTGACACCCATAGGTGTCCACATAGGCGGCGGGGGTGTCGGGCAGCCGGCTGTTCAGGGTCCGGATCTGGGCGCAGTATTCCCGCTGGCGCCGGATCTCCTCCTGAGGTATCACAGGGGTGGTTCGATTCAATGTACAATCCCTCCGTAGGAAAGGGCGGCTCAGCCACCAATGATTTTCCCCACTATACCATGAAATTATGAACAAAACAAGACAGCGGAACCGCCCTTTTCAAATGCCGCTCCCTGCGGTATAATGGACGTGTCTGGAGGGAATTCCGATGAAACTTGAGCATGTGGCGCTCTATGTATCCGACCTGGAGCGGGCCAGGGACTTCTTCGTGGACTGGCTGGGGGGCCGGTCTAACGAAGCCTACCACAACCCCAAAACCGGCCTGCGCACCTATTTCATCTCCTTTGACGGCGGGGCCCGACTGGAGCTGATGACCCGTCCCGACATCCCGGAGTGCGGGGGGAACCGCCCCACCCAAACCGGGTACGCCCATGTGGCCTTCAGCGTGGGAAGTCGGGATCGGGTGGATCAGCTGACCCACGCCCTTCAGGAGGCTGGGTTCTCCGTGGTCAGCGGTCCCCGGACCACGGGGGACGGGTACTATGAGAGCTGCGTCCTGGATCTGGAGGGCAACCAGATCGAGCTCACCATTTGATTCTCCCACCTGCCCAGCTCGGAGGGTTTTACCCATCATCCGTCCGTCCCGCCCGGGATCCGGCCCAGCAGGAGGGCCGTACCGGCCAACACCAGGAACAGGTCCGGGGCAGTGCCGTCGTAGGGCAGCACCAGTTCCTGCCGTTCCACCGCCCGTCCGTCCAGGGCGATGAACTCTCGCTGCACCGCCACCGACGCCCGGCGCTCCTCCAGACTGGACAGGGTGAGGGTATTGCGGCTGGCGGATCCGTAACTCACCACCGTCTCCGCGGGCAGGGCCCGGGTCAGGGCAGACAGGCCGCCGGGCAGCAGGGCCGTGTGGCAGGACAGAGCAGGGGCACCGGCCCATCCCGTGGCCCCCGGTGACACC
>CAJLWS010000011.1 GCA_905210385.1 uncultured Eubacteriales bacterium
TACTGAGGGCCGGCGCCCGCCGGTCGAGGGAAAAGAAACGAAATCTGATCAGGGGGAATTTGTCATGAAGATCTATGAGGGAAATCTGGTAGCGGAGGGCGCGCGGATCGGCGTGGTCTGCGCCCGATTCAACGAGTTCATCGTCTCCAAGCTCCTGTCCGGCTGTGAGGACGGGCTGCTGCGCCGGGGCGTCCGGCAGGAGGACATCCATGTGGCCTGGGTGCCGGGGGCCTTTGAGATCCCCCTTGTCGCCGCCAGGATGGCCAAAAGCGGGCGGTACGACGCGGTCATCGCCCTGGGGGCGGTGATCCGGGGCTCCACCAGCCACTACGACTATGTGTGCGCGGAGGTGTCCAAGGGCATCGCCCAGACGTCGCTGGAGACCGGCGTACCGGTGCTCTTCGGCGTCCTCACCACCGACACCATCGAACAGGCCATTGAGCGCGCCGGCACCAAGGCGGGCAACAAGGGGGCGGACTGCGCCCAGAGCGCCATTGAGATGATCAACCTCCTCCGGGCACTGGAGGCATAAGAGCCGGCCTCGGCGCTCCTCCGGTGCGCGGCCCCGCAGGCGCCGCCCCGCCGTAAGCAGCACGGGACGCGGGAGAAACATGGACATGGGCCTCCTGGGGCGTCAGATCGTCTGTCTCAGCAAAGGGCTGGACGAAGTGGTAGTATCCCCACGGCGGCACTTGGATGGAGAGTTCTGCCGACAGCCGCCTGAGCAAGGGGCTATCCAATGGCTGGCAGGTTGTCCCAAAACAGTGGGTGGAGTCCATGCTCCGGAACCAGCCGAAGTGGGAGGTCGAGCTGGCTATTGTGAATTTCCGCTATGCGCCGCAGGGACTCTCTCCACAGCAACAGGACAAACGCAGTATGGTGATCTCCCAGCGCATGGTGGAGGCTGGCTTTGCCTGCGTGCTGACGGCCCAGTTGAAGGGCCGGACCGTTCTGCTGATCTGCTCAATCCACCCGGCGGCCACCGAAGAAGAGATCCGCTATACGATACAGCTCCTGGACAAATATGCCGTACGTTGAAGGAGAAATGCTTTCCTCAATCTTCTGTCATTACTGATTATGAAACCCTATTTTCGGGCGTTTACCAGGAATGATTCCTTGCCCCAGTCTGGAAAATATTTCTGGCAAAGGGCTGGGAGCGTTTTTGACCACATTTTCAGCCACAGTGCGGTGCGGAGTATATGGAGGCAGTGCATTCGAAGAGTGACGGAAAGCAAGTGGATTGGAGCGGATATGGCCATAAAGCACGAAAAATAGTTAGAAAAAATCTCCGGGGTCGCTTGGTAAGGATGAGGTCGGCAGTTCGAATCTGCCTAGCAGCTCCACAAGAAAGGACACGACTTACGTCGTGTCCTTTCTTGTGGGTTCCGCGCCCGCAGGGCGGCTCCACCCTTCGGAATTTTAATACTCGGTGCCGAGGTTTTGCCTGCAGCAAAACGTTCGTACGGCGCATCCGCGCCGCCGGACAGAAGGCCGGTTGGATGGTTCCCTCCCGTGTGTCCGCATCATAGTCCGCATTTTAAATCCATATTTTAACTGCCCCTTCCACGAAATACCCGCTTTTCGCTTGAAAAACGGGTATTTTTTGCTTTCTGCGACTATTCCTGATGATTCAAATTTTAGCTTTCGACTCGATGAGGTAAGATAAGTTTGTGATAAAAACAAAAAGACATGGTTTGCAGCCTTCTGATAGAATGAAGTCGCGACACACCATTCTGAAAGGAGACAGCAAACCATGTCGGAGAAGATTGTACAGCTGAACGAGGAAGCAATCAAGAGTCAAATCAAAGAACTGGTTCGAGGCAGCGTAGAGGAAACACTCAACGAACTGCTGGAGGCTGAGGCGGAGAAGCTTACCCAGGCGGCCCGGTACGAACGCAATGAGCAGCGGCAGGCTACCGTAGCGGCCACTATAGCCGCAGCCTCACCGTCACTTCCAGGGACGCTGCCCTCAAGGCACCCAGCTCAAAGGGATCTCCTTTGAGACCACTATCATTGCGCGGTATCGCCGCCGGGAAAGCAGTGTGGAAGAAGCTCTCATTGAGATGTACTTGGTAGGCGTATCCGTCCGATACGTGGTGGCCCAGTTCAGCATAGAGCGTCTAATCCGCCATCGATGCGGATACCGCTACCCATGATGTGACTAGAGATATCAGAGGCCAGGTATAGGGCCAGGGCAGCTACCTCATCGGGACGGCAATACCGTTTGTCCAGATATTGGTCTGCAAAGAGCGCCTCACCAGAGCTGGACCCGGTGGCGTTCTCCTCAATCCGGTGAATCATAGGAGTTTCCACGGCGCCAGGGCAAATATAGTTGCAATGAATGCCATGGGGACCCAGTTCCAGAGCTACACATTTCATCAGGCCGGCCACGGCGTGCTTGGAGGAGCAGTAGGCACCCATGCCGGCGCTACCGGTATAGCTGCCATTGGAGGCGATGGTGACAATGGCTCCTCGCCGCTGCGCGATCATATGAGGAGCGGCATACTTCATGCAGTAAAGAGGGCCAAAGAGATTGACATCATATACCTTGCGGTACGTTTCGTACTGGGCGTCTTGTATCATTTCCATCCGGCCTTCATATCCGGCGTTGATGATCAGTATATCCAGACGGCCGAAATACTCTGCCGCGCTGTTTACAAAGCCCTGAACCTGCTTTTCGTCCGTTACATCCACAACAAAAGTTTTCAGGCGATCCTCGGTTAGCCCGAGAGAAGGGGTAAATGCATCCAGCTTGGCCTGACTGGTAGAGCTGATGGCCAGACGGCAGCCTTCCCGAGAAAACGCCTGTGTCAAGGCTTGGCCGATGCCGCCGGTGGCCCCGGTAATCAATACCACGCGGTCCTGCAAATTATAATTCATATAGGCACTCCTTTCAAACGTGGATTTCTATAATTCATATTACCATTCCAAAGGAGGAATTGCCATTGGTCAAATCACTCAAATTGTGCTCAAAATGTTTGGAAACGCGCAAAAAATGCGGAAAATAGTCAAGAGATTAACAAAAATAGAACAATTTATAAAGGGGGAAATGCAGGGAGCACCTGGAGTCCTTTCAGTAAATTTGGACTAAATGCAAGGCAGAATTTTGTGAAGAGCCCCAAAGTTTTAGAAACAACGGCTTAGATAATTGACAAAAATGGTCCAAATTGATATGCTAAACCCAAACACCCGGGCATAGGAGGGACATAAAGATGGTGATTACCAGAGAAACTGACTATGCCCTGCGAATTCTTCGGGCCCTGCTGGGCGGGGATCTGCGCACTGTGGGCCAAATTGCTCAAGATGAGCTTTTGCCGCAGGCATTTGCCTACAAGATCCTAAAGAAATTGGAGCGAGCTGGACTTATCGAGGTGACCCGCGGGACCACAGGGGGCTGTCGGCTGGTGGCGGACTTGTCTAGGATCAGCCTATACGACTTGATGATGGCCACTGGAGAGCGCAGCGATTTGAGTTCCTGCATGGATCCTCAGTTTCAATGTACCTGGCGAAACTGCCATGGCGGCTGCACGGCGCATAGAAAGCTCATGGAGATTCAGAAAAAACTGGATGGCGAGCTCCGGTCCCATAGTCTAAAAGAGATCCTTTCAGAACCCTGAGTTTTTATTCTTTAAAACTGGATAAAATTTATCAAGAAACCGCAGAAGGAGGTACCACTATGCAATTTCAAACCACCCAGGCCCATGAGGAACTGCGGGCCAAGATCCGCGCTTTCGCGGAGGAAGAGGTCAAGCCCATTGCCTTCCAGCTGGACCAGAACAACGAGTTCCCCGGCGAGGCGGTGCGCAAGCTGGGCGAGCTGGGCCTGATGGGCATCCCCTACCCCGTGGAGTACGGCGGCGCAGGGCTGGACGCCATCAGCTACGCCATCGCCGTGGAGGAACTGTCCCGGGTGGACGGCGGCACCGGCGTGATTCTGTCCGCCCACGTGTCCCTGGGCTCCTGGCCCATCTTTGCCTTCGGCACCGAGGAACAGAAGCAGAAATACCTGGTGCCTCTGGCCAGGGGGGAGAAAATCGGCGCCTTTGGCCTGACCGAGCCCAACGCCGGCTCCGACGCCGGCGGCACCGAGACCACCGCCGTGGACAAGGGGGACCACTACCTCCTTAACGGCGGCAAGATCTTCATCACCAACGCCCCCAAGGCGGACACCTATGTGGTGTTCGCGGTGACCACCCCGGACATCGGTACCCGGGGCATCTCCGCCTTCATCGTGGAGAAGGGCTGGAAGGGCTTTGAGTTCGGCGACCACTACGACAAGATGGGCATCCGCTCCTCCTCCACTGCCGAGCTGATCTTCAACGACGTGAAGGTGCCCAAGGAGAACCTGCTGGGCAAGGAGGGCGAGGGCTTCAAGATTGCCATGGCCACCCTGGACGGTGGGCGCATCGGCATCGCGGCCCAGGCTTTAGGCATCGCCCAAGGGGCTTTTGAGCAGGCGCTGGAGTACTCCAAGGAGCGCGTCCAGTTTGGCAAGCCCATCGCTGCCCAGCAGTCTCTGGCCTTCAAGCTGGCGGACATGGCCACCAAGCTGCGCTGCGCCCGGTTCCTCATCTACTCCGCCGCCGAGCTCAAGGAGCACCATGCCCCATACGGCATGGAGTCCGCCATGGCCAAGATGTACGCCTCCGACATCGCCCTGGAGGTGACTAACGACGCGGTGCAGATCTTCGGCGGCACCGGCTACCTCAAGGGCATGGACGTGGAGCGCATGTACCGGGACGCCAAGATTACCACCATCTACGAGGGCACCAACGAGATCCAGCGGGCGGTCATCGCCTCCCACCTCATCGGCAGAATTTCCAAGGGCAGCGAGGGCGGCAGCCGGTCCGTAGCCAAGAAGCCCGCCCCCATCACCGGTGTGCGCAAACGCCAGATCTTCCGGGACGGGGAGGCCAAGGACAAGGTCCACGCCCTGGTGGAGGCTCTGAAGAAGGACGGCCACGACTTCGCCGTGGGCATTCCCATGGACACCCCCATCAACCAGGCTGAGCGGGTGGTGTCCGCCGGCAAGGGCATTGGGGACAAGAAGAACATGAAGCTCATCGAGAACCTGGCGAAGGCCGCCGGCGCCGCTGTGGGTTCCTCCCGCCCGGTGGCCGAGACCCTGAAGTATGTCCCCCTGAGCCGCTATGTGGGCATGTCCGGTCAGAAGTTCACCGGCAACCTGTACATTGCCTGCGGCATCTCCGGCGCTACCCAGCACCTGAAGGGCATCAAGGATGCGTCCACCATCGTGGCCATCAATAAGAACGGCAACGCCCCCATCTTCAAGAACTGCGACTACGGCATTGTGGGCGACGTCAACGAGATCCTGCCCTTGCTCACCGCCGCCCTGGACACCGGGGAGAAGCAGCCCGCGCCCCCCATGGTGAAGATGAAGCGGCCCCCCGCCCCCAAGCCCGAGCCCATCGGTCCCCGGTACGTCTGCGGTGGCTGCGGCTACGAGTACGTCCCCGAGCTGGGGGATGAGGATTCCGAGATCGCCCCCGGCACCCTGTTTGAAAACCTGCCTGAGGACTGGGTGTGCCCCGAGTGCGCCGAGGGCAAGGACCAGTTTATCCAGGCCTAACGAGCGGAAGGAGGAATTACCATGTATTGTGTTCGCAAGGTAACTGACGATCTCTACTGGGTTGGGGCCAACGACCACCGGCTCCACCTGTTTGAAAACATCCACCCCATCCCCAAGGGGGTGAGCTACAACGCCTACCTGCTGCTGGATGAGCACTCCGTCCTCTTTGACACGGTTGACTGGTCCGCCTGCCGCCAGCTGCTGGAGAGCGTGGAGCACCTGCTGGACGGCAGGGAGCTGGACTACCTGGTCATCAACCACATGGAGCCCGACCACGGCGCCTGTGTGGAGGAGGTCCTGCTGCGCTACCCCAAGGTGAAGGTGATCTCCACCGAGAAGGCCTTCATGTTCATGCGCCAGTTCGGTTTCCACATGGACAGCCACGAGTGCATCGAGGTGAAGGAGGGTGACAGCTACTCCTTCGGCAAGCACAACGTCACCTTCGTGGGCGCCCCCATGGTCCACTGGCCCGAGGCCATGGTCACCTTCGATACCACCAACGGCGTGCTCTTCTCTGCCGACGCCTTCGGCTCCTTCATCGCCCTGGACGGCAAGCTGTTCGCCGACGAGGTGGACTTTGACCGGGACTGGATCGACGAGGCCCGCCGGTATCTGACCAACATCGTGGGCAAGTACGGCCCCCACATCCAGCTGCTGCTGGGCAAGGCCGCCGGCATCCTGGACCAGATCAAATACATCTGTCCCCTCCACGGGCCTGTCTGGCGCAAGGATTTGGGCTACTTCATCGAGAAGTACGACAAGTGGAGCCGCTATGAGCCTGAGGTGAAGGGTGTCATGATCGCCTACGCCTCCATGTACGGCAACACCGAGGCCGCCGCCCAGGCCCTGGCCGCCAAGCTGTGCGAGAAGGGTGTCACCGATGTGGTGGTGTACGATGTGTCCAACACCCATGTGTCCTACCTCATCTCCGAGGCGTGGAAGTACAGCCACATCGTGCTGGCCTCCGTCACCTACAACCTGGGGATCTACCCGGTGATGAAGAACTTCCTGGAGGATATGCAGGCCCTGAACCTCCAGAACCGTACCTTCGCCCTCATCGAGAACGGTTCCTGGGCCTGCAAGTCCGGCGACCTGATGCAGAAGTTCATCGATGAGGAGATGAAGAACATGACGGTGCTCAACGAGCGCCTGTCCCTGGCCTCCGCCCTCCACGCCGACAAGGCTGTGGAGCTGGATGCCCTGGCCAATGCCCTGGTGGACTCCCTGAACGGGCAGGCGTAACGCCCGCTGGGGATCCGAACGCAGTCAGATATGCCCACGCCGGGTGGAAGGAATCCTCGCCTTCCACCCGGCGTGATTTTGCGTTGGAAGCGGCTTGACAAGGGGGTGGAGAGGGCTTATAGTAGGCATTGTTGAGCAGACAACGATTGATATATCAACTTGGAGGGTTGGAGGATGGAACGTTCCTTTCACATTTTGCTTTACCGGGCCTTCCACATCCAGCGCAAGTGGGTTCGGGCCAGGATGCAGCTGCTGGGCGTGGGTGCGGGGCAGCCCAAGCTGCTGGTGTACCTGTCCGCCCATGGGCCCTGCCACCAAAGGCAGCTGGCGGACTACTTTGACGTAGACCCGGCCAATGTGTCTAGAATGATTGAGAGCCTGGAAAAGGGCGGCTTTGTCATCCGGAAACCGGACGGGCAAAACCGCCGCCGGGACCTGGTGGAAGTCACCGAACAGGGCCGGCAGGCCGGTGCCTGTTGGCTGGAGCGCTGCCGCCAGGTGGAGGAGATCATGCTGCGGGGCTTTTCTCCGGAGGAAAAGGACCGGTTTGCCGACTACCTGGTTCGGGCCTATCAAAACGTCCAGGAGGAGACGGGGAGGGGAAAGCCATGAGGGACTTTGCACGCCTGCTGCGGGATCTGGGACCGTACCGGAAGGACCTGGTGATCGGCGCGCTGTTGGTCCTGGTGGAGAGCGCGTTTGAAATGGTCATTCCGGTGATCATGGCGGACATCATCGACGTGGGGGTAGCCAACCGGGATGTCCCCTATATCCTCAGCCAGGGGGTGAAGATGGGTGTGTGCGCCCTGCTGGCCCTGCTCACCGGACTGCTCTATGCCCGGTTTGCCGCCCGTGGCGCCTATGGCTGGGGGGCGCGCATCCGCCAGGCCCAGTTTGAACGGGTGCAGAAGTACGCCTTCTCCAACCTGGACCGGTTTGACACATCTTCCCTGGTCACCCGCATGACCACCGACGTAACCGTCCTCCAAAACGCCATCAACGGCGGCCTGCGCCCCATGGTCCGGGGGCCGGTGATGCTGGTGCTGGGGGTGGGTATGTCCCTGTGGCTCAATGCGGAGCTGGCCGTGGTCTTCTTCGTCTGCCTGCCTATCCTGGCGGGCATCCTCTTCTGCGTGGTGCGGAAAGTGGCCCCCATGTACAGTCGCCTACAGCGATCCATGGACCGGCTGAACAATGTGGTGCAGGAGGGGCTGACCGCCATTCGGGCGGTGAAGGCCTTTGTTCGGGGAAAGTACGAGGAAGAGAAGTTCGAGACGGTCAACGCTGAACTCATGAATACCAGCCAGAGGACCTTCCACTACGCGGTGCTCAACCTGCCCGCCTTTCAGGTGACCATGTACACCGCCAGCGTACTGCTGATGTGGTTTGGCGGGAACATGGTGTTGGGAGGCGCCCTGCAGGTGGGGGATCTGACAGGGGTGTTCAGCTATGTGATGCAGGTGATGAACTCCCTGATGATGATTTCCAATGTGTTCCTGCTGCTCACCCGCTCCCTGGCCAGTGCCCGGCGCATTGGAGAGGTACTGGATGAGGAGATCGCTCTCACCTCGCCGGAGGGTGGAGTGACCGAGGTGCCGGACGGCAGGGTGGACTTTGAGAATGTGTCCTTCAAATACCATGGGGACGCCAAGGAGTTTGCCCTGTCCAACGTGGAACTTCACATCCAGGCGGGACAGACGGTGGGCATCCTGGGAGGGACCGGATCGGCCAAGACCACGCTGGTGCAGCTCATCCCCCGCCTGTATGACGTGACGGAGGGCGCGGTGAAGGTGGGCGGCCGAGACGTGCGGGAGTATGACCTGCAGGCACTGCGGGACGCGGTGGGCATCGTGCTGCAGAAGAATGTGCTGTTCTCTGGCACCGTGCGGGAAAACTTGCAGTGGGGAAACCCGGAGGCGGACGACGAGACCCTGTGGGCGGCCTGCCGGGCAGCCTGCGCCGATGAGTTTCTGGAGCGGATGCCCCAGGGGCTGGACACCGACCTGGGGCAGGGGGGTGTCAACGTCTCCGGCGGGCAGAAGCAGCGGCTTTGCATCGCCCGCACCCTGCTCAAGCGGCCCAAGGTGCTCATCTTTGACGACTCCACCAGCGCGGTGGACACCGCCACCGAGGCCAAGATCCGCCGGTCGTTGGCGGAGCTGACGGACATGACCAAGATCATCATTGCTCAGCGGGTTACCTCGGTGATGGACAGCGACCAGATCGTCATCCTGGAGGATGGAAAGGTTCACGCAGTGGGAACCCACGAGACCTTGCTGGCGTCCGACCCCATCTACCAGGAGATCTACACATCCCAGATGAAAGGAGAGCAGGAAAATGGCGGTCCGGCAGCTTAGTGGGAAAAAGCCTCAAAATATGCGGTATACGCTGTATACCCTGCTGTCCTACATGGGGCGGCACAAGTTCCTCTTGCTGGTGGTGGCGGTGCTGGTGACCATCAGCGCCCTGGCCAACCTGCTGGGCACCTATATGATCCGGCCGGTGGTCAACAGCCTGGCGGCGGGGAACCTCCAGGATCTGATCGCCGGCGTGGCGGTGACGGCGGCCATCTATGGGCTGGGGGCGCTGTCTGCTTTGGGGTACACCCAGACCATGGTAAAGGCGGCTCAGAAGGTGCTCTACGACATCCGCCGGGATCTGTTCGCCCACCTGCAGACCCTGCCCCTGGAGTTCTTTGACACCCACCGCCACGGGGACGTGATGAGCTACTTCACCAACGACGTGGATACCATCTCCGACGCCATGAACAACAGCTTTGCCATGGTCATCCAGAGCTTCATCCAGATGGCGGGTACGCTGACCATCCTGTTCGTCCTGAACTGGCGGCTGAGTTTTGTAGTAGTGGTGTGCTACGTGGTCATGTTCCTCTATATCCGCTTCAGCGGCAAGCACTCCAAGGCCTACTATACCAAGCAACAGGCCAGTCTGGGAGACCTGGACGGCTACATTGAGGAGATCACTGCCGGCCAGAAGGTGGTGAAGGTGTTCAACCACGAGGAGGAGAGCCTGCGGCGGTTCCGGGAGAAGAACGAGGCCCTGCGCAAGGCTGGCACCGGCGCCCAGAGTTACGCCGCCACCATGGTGCCCGCAGTGGTCACCATCTCCTACCTCAACTACGCCATCGTGGCGGTACTGGGGGGCATCATGGCCATCAACGGCCAGACCGATGTGGGCAGCCTGGCCAGCTACCTGGTTTTTGTCCGCCAGGCGGCCATGCCCATCAACCAGTTCACCCAGCAGAGCAACTTCCTGCTGGCCGCCCTGGCCGGGGCGGAGCGGGTCTTCCAGGTGATGGACCAGCCCTCCGAGGTGGACGAGGGGAGAACCGACCTGGTCCATGTGCGGCAGGAGGATGGGCGGCTGGTTCCCTGCGAAGAGAAGACGGGCCTCTGGGCGTGGAAGCGACCGGACGGCGCCCTGGTGCCACTGCGGGGGGATGTGCGCTTCCAGCATGTCACTTTCGGCTATGAGGCCGGTCACCCCATTCTCCGGGACATCAGCCTGTTCGCCAAGCCGGGACAGAAGATCGCCTTTGTGGGATCCACTGGGGCGGGCAAGACCACCATCACCAACCTGATCAACCGCTTCTATGACGTGCAGGGGGGGCAGGTGCTCTACGACGGCATCGACGTGAAGGACATCCGGAAGGACGCGCTGCGGCGCTCCTTAGGCATCGTGCTCCAGGACACCCACCTGTTCACGGGAACCATCGCGGACAATATCCGCTTCGGCAAGCTGGACGCCACCCAGGAGGAGATCGAGCGGGCGGCCCGCATCGCCAACGCCGATTCCTTCATCCGCCGGCTGCCCCAGGGCTATGATACCATGGTGACTGCCGACGGGGCCAACCTGTCTCAGGGACAGCGGCAGCTGCTGGCCATCGCCCGGGCGGCGTTAGCCGATCCCCCGGTCCTGATCCTGGACGAGGCCACCTCCTCCATTGACACCCGGACGGAGGCCCTCATTGAAAAGGGGATGGACCAGCTGATGGAGGGGCGCACGGTGTTTGTCATCGCCCACCGGCTGTCCACCGTGCGCAACGCAAACGCCATTCTGGTGCTGGAGCACGGCCAGGTGGTGGAGCGGGGGAGCCATGAGGAGCTGTTGGCCCAAAAGGGAGAGTACTACCAGCTCTACCACGGACTGTTTGAGCTGAGCTGATAGAAGGACGAACCGGACAGAGTAGAATGACGCGGCAGGACGTTCAAACGTCCTGCCGCGCCATTTTAGGAATGGAGACGGAGCGGAAAAGCGAATAGAACCCGGATCACGGCAGAGAATACGGAAAGGATGGAGGTGCGGAATGAGCGGCGGATGCTTCCAACGCAGGAAACCGGGCGGGATAAAGTTCAGAATTTGCCTGGAAACTGGCTGAATGCACAAAACCAAGGGCGATATTTCGGCGAAACGACTGAGCAAAAATGAGCGAATGTGATTGATTTTGATGGGAGATAGAGGGTATAATGGGGCCTCGACGGAAGACAACGTCAAAATCGATCAAAGGGGTGGATATACATGCTGGCAGAGGAGCGGGTGTCGGCTATTTTATCATTGATTGAACAACAGGGCGCGGCCAGCGTGGCCCAGCTGTGCCAGGCCACCGGAGCGTCGGAGGCCACCATCCGGCGGGACCTGACCCAGCTGCACCAGCAGGGCAGGCTGAACAAGGTACATGGGGGCGCGGTGACGCTGCGGGGCAACTTCTCCATGGAGGAGCCCGACTTGACCACCAAGGCGCAGCTTCACGTGGAGGAAAAAAGCGCCATTGGGCGCTACGCGGCCGCCCAGATCAACGACGACGACTTTGTCTTTCTGGACGCCGGAACGACGGTGCTGGCCATGGCCGACCACCTGGCCACCTCCCGGGCGGGCTTTGTCACCACCAGCATCGCCTGCGCCAAGCGCCTGAGCGGGCTGGGCCGCCAGGTGACTGTGGTGGGCGGGCAACTCAAGCTGGGCACCGAGGCCATCATCGGGGCGGAGGCGCTGGCCTTCCTGGAGCGATACCATTTCACAAAGGCGTTTCTGGGCGCCAACGGGATCACGGTGAAGCAGGGATGCACTACCCCGGATCCGGAGGAGGCGGCCATCAAGCGCCGCGCGGCGGACCAGGCCTATATGACCTATGTGCTGGCGGACTCCAGCAAGTTCGGCCAGACTGCGGCGGTGACCATTCGACCGTTGGAGAAGGTCTGCGTGATTACCGAGCGGATCCCGGACGAGAGCTTCCGGGGCAAAGGGATCATCAAGGAACTGTGGAGGGAAGGGAAATGATCTATACCGTGACGTTCAATCCCGCCATCGACTATGTGGTGTGGCTGGACCGGCTGGAGCCGGGGTCCATCAACCGGGCCCGGCAGGAACTGATCCAGTTCGGCGGGAAGGGGATCAATGTCTCCGTGGTGCTGGGCAACCTGGGAGTGGACAACCGGGCGCTGGGTTTTCTGGCCGGCTTTACCGGCCAGGCGGTGGAACAGGGGCTGGCCCAGATGGGGGTGCAGACCGATTTCATCCATCTGGAAGCGGGCGTCACCCGGATCAATGTGAAGATCAAGGGCAGGGAGGAGACGGAGCTGAATGGCCGGGGTCCGGACATTGACCCGGCGGCCCTGGGGCAGCTGTTTGAGAAACTGGACGGGCTGGTCGGCCCGGACGTCCTGGTGCTGGCCGGGTCTATCCCCGCCTCCCTGCCCAGCGATGTCTATGAGCAGATCATGGCCCGGCTGGACGGAAAGGGCGTCCGGGTGGTGGTGGACGCCGAGGGGGAATTGCTGAGCAACGTGCTGCGGTACCGGCCCTTCCTCATCAAGCCCAATAACCTGGAGCTGGGCGGGATCTTCGGCCGGGAGCTCCACACCCAGGAGGAGATCCGGGCATGCGCCGCCGCGCTCCAGGAGCGGGGGGCCCGAAACGTGCTGGTGTCCATGGCCGGGGACGGGGCCATCCTCCTGGATGAGCAGGGGGGCTTCCACCAGATCGCCGCCCCCCAGGGCACGGTGCGCAACTCCGTGGGGGCGGGCGACTCCATGGTGGCCGGCTTCCTGGCGGGGGACCTCCAGTCCGGAAGCTTTGAACAGGCCCTGCGCATGGGGGCGGCCACCGGCAGCGCAACAGCCTTTTCCGACGGGCTGGCCACCCGGGAAACGGTGGAGGGACTGCTCAGACAGATGGAGGGAAAGCGTGAATCATAATGGACGGGGGCCGAAGCCGCTGTTGGGAATATAAGCACAGGTTAAGGGAAAGATGGAAAGGATGAAGACGATGCGTATTACGGACCTTTTGCGGGCAGAGGGCATTCAGCTGCGGGCCGCGCCCTCGGACAGGGAGCAGGCTATTGACCTGCTGGTGGCCCTGCAGGACAAGGCGGGCAACCTGACCGATCCGGAACAGTACAAGCGGGACATCCTGGCACGGGAGGAGCAGGGGAGCACCGCCATCGGTAACGGCATCGCCGTACCCCACGCCAAGAGCGGCGCGGTGCGCCGGCCCGGGCTGGCAGCCATGACGGTGCCCGCCGGGGTGGACTACAACGCCCCGGACGCCCAGCCCTCCACCCTGTTCTTCATGATCGCCGCCCCCAAGGACGGGGGGGACACCCATTTGGAGATCCTCTCCCGCATGATGGTAATGCTCATGGACGAGGAGTTCTGCAGGGCCCTGATGGAGGCGGGCACGGCAGAGGAATTTTTGACCTGCATTGACCGGCAGGAACGGGAGAAGTACCCGGAAGAGGACGGGGAGATCCTCCCCCCCACGCAAGAGGAGAGAAAGCCCCAGGGCTACCGGATCGTGGCGGTGACCGCCTGTCCCACCGGGATCGCCCATACCTATATGGCCGCTGAGGCCCTAGAGAAGAAGGGGCAGGAGATTGGCATCCCCGTCAAGGCGGAGACCCAGGGCTCCGGCGGGGCGAAGAATGTGCTCACCCGGGCGGAGATCAAGGCGGCGGACGCCGTCATCATCGCCGCGGACAAGGATGTGGATCTGGCCCGGTTTGACGGCAAGCACGTTTTACGGGTGCCGGTATCCGACGGCATCCACCGTCCGGAGGAGCTCATCCGCACTGCGCCGGACGCTCCCGTCTACCGCCACACCGGCGCGGTGGAGGAGGCGCCGGAAGGGGAGAGCTTTAGCCGCAGGCTTTACAAGCAACTGATGAACGGGGTCAGCCACATGCTGCCCTTCGTCATCGGCGGCGGCATCCTCATCGCCCTGGCCTTCCTGCTGGACGACGCGTCCATCGACTACGCCAACTTCGGCACCAACACCCCGGTGGCCGCCTGGTTCCGAAACATCGGCAACGCGGCCTTCAACGTGATGCTGCCCATCCTGGCGGCCTATATCGCCTCCGCCATCGCCGACCGGCCCGGCCTGATGGTGGGCTTTGTGGGCGGCGCCCTGGCGGTGTCCGGCGCAACCTTCGCCTCCCCCGCCGGGGACTCCGGCTCCGTGTCCGGCTTCCTAGGCGCCCTCATCGCGGGCTTTGTGGCGGGCTACCTGATGCTGGCCCTGCGGGCATTGTGTGACAAGCTGCCCCGAACCCTGGAGGGTATCAAGCCGGTGCTGATCTACCCGGTGGTGGGCTTGCTGCTCATCGGGCTGTTCATGTGCGTGATCAACCCCTTTGTGGGCATGCTCAACAGCGCGCTCTACTCCGGCCTGTCCGCCATGGGCAGCGGCAGCAAGGTGCTGCTGGGCTTCGTAGTGGCGGCCATGATGGCCATTGACATGGGCGGGCCCTTCAACAAAGCGGCCTACCTCTTCGGCACCTCCACCCTGGCTACGGCAGACATCGCCGCCGGCGGCTCTGATGTGATGGCCGCGGTGATGATCGGCGGCATGGTGCCACCCATCGCCATCGCCCTGGCCACCACCTTCTTCAAAAACCGCTTTACCCAGGAGGAGCGCAAGTCCGGCCCGGTGAACTACGTTATGGGCTTGTGCTTCATCACCGAGGGGGCCATCCCCTTCGCCGCCGCCGATCCCTGGCGGGTGATTTTGTCCTGCGCCCTGGGTTCCGGTGTGGCCGGCGCGCTGTCCATGCTCTTCGGCTGCGCCTCCCCCGCCCCCCACGGCGGACTGTTCGTCTTCCCGGTGATGCACAATATCCTGGGCTATGTGGCCGCCCTGGCGGTCGGCTCGCTGGTGGGGATGATCCTGCTGGCCGTGCTGAAGAAGAAAAAGTCCTGAGAGGGAAACCCCATACGAAAAGAAAGGAACGTTGAAAATGGTATCCGCAAAGACAAAAATCGTCAACCCCATGGGGATGCACATGCGTCCCGCCCAGCTCTTCGTGAAGGCCGTCACCCCTTTCCCCTGCCATGTGACTCTGGTGTTCAACGGCAAGGAGATCAACGGCAAGAGCATCATGAACCTGATGGCCGCCTGCATCAAGCAGGGCGCCGAGATCGAGATCCGCTGCGATGGGGACGGGGAGGCCGACTGCCTCAAGGCCGCCGTGGAGCTGGTGGACTCCGGCCTGGGTGAGTGACCAGAAATCTGCTGGGAAAGGACGGGACGGAACGATGAAGCTGCAGGGAATCGGAGCCTCCGAGGGCATTGGGATCGGCACGGTGGTGTGCGTCCGGGCGCGGGAGCTGGATTACAGCCAGGTGTCCTATGGGGGAGCGCAACAGGAAAAAGCCCGTCTGCGCCAGGCGGTGGACACCTTTCTCACCCGTACCCAGGCCATGGCCGAGCAGGTCAGGGCCCGGGTGGGGGAGAAGGAGGCGGAGATCCTCAGCGGTCAGATCACCATGCTGGAGGACCCCTATATGATCTCCCAGATGGAGGAGGCCATCGACGGCGGCAGCTGCGCCGAGGCGGCGGTGGACACTGTGTGTCAGACCTTCATCGACCTGTTTTCTGCCGCCGAGGACGAGCTGATGCGCCAGCGCGCCACCGACATCGGGGACCTCCGCGCCCGGATGCTGGGCATCCTCCTCCATGTGGAGGAGGTGGACCTGTCCGCCCTGCCCGCCGGCACCGTGCTGGCGGCCCATGACCTGACCCCCTCCATGACCATCGGGCTGGATAAGGAGCATGTGGTAGGCATCCTCACCGAGACCGGAGGCAAGACCAGCCACTCGGCCATCCTCGCCCGGGCGCTGGAGGTGCCCGCAGTGCTCAGCGTACCCGACGTGTTGGAGATCGCGAAAGACGGTGTGACCGCAGTGGTGGACGGCGGCGAAGGAGTGGTGATCCTGTCGCCGGAGCAGGGGCAGTTGGAGGACTACCAGGCCCGCCGGGCCAAGTGGCTGGGAGAGCGGGAGCTGCTCCAGATCTACCGGGACCGGGAGACCCGTACTGCAGACGGTCGAAAAGTGGAGCTGTACGCCAACATCGGCGGGATCTCTGACGCAGAGGCAGCTGTCCACGCCGGGGCGGAGGGCATTGGCCTATTTCGCACGGAATTTCTGTTCATGGACCGCACTGCCCTGCCCAGTGAGGAAGAGC
This sequence comes from uncultured Eubacteriales bacterium, assembly GCA_905210385.1. GTDB lineage: Bacteria > Bacillota > Clostridia > Oscillospirales > Oscillospiraceae > Enterenecus. The sequence continues at coordinate 16,310 of CAJLWS010000011.1, forward strand.
AGTATGAGGTGTACCGCCAGGTGTCCCAGCTGATGGCGGGCAAAGAGGTGATCATCCGCACCCTGGACGTGGGGGGCGACAAGGGCATCGCCTACCTGGGCATGGAGGCGGAGGAGAATCCCTTCCTGGGCCACCGGGCCATCCGGTACTGCCTGGACCATCCTGAAATTTACAAGGTTCAGCTCAGGGCACTGCTGCGGGCGGGAGCGGAACATCGCAACCTGAAGATCATGCTTCCCCTGGTCACCGGTGTGGAGGAGATCCGTGCCGCCCGGGCCCTGCTGGAGACCTGTAAGAAAGAATTGGGGGCGGAGGGGAAGGCCTATGACGGGGCCATCCCCCTGGGGGTGATGATCGAGACCCCGGCCGCCGCCCTCATTGCCGACCTGCTGGCCAAGGAGTCCGACTTCTTCTCCATCGGCACCAACGACCTGACCCAGTACACCATCGCGGTGGACCGGGGCAACGCCCAAGTGGCCA
>CAJLWS010000012.1 GCA_905210385.1 uncultured Eubacteriales bacterium
CTCCCCCGCCCCGTCTCGGAATCCATCGTCGCCCCCCTCCCAGGAGCCGTCCACGCCGCCCTCCGAGCAGCCCTCCCAGCCGCAGCCCGCCATGTCCCTGAACCGGACTGAGCTCGTCTTCACCACTCAGGGCGGCACGTTTCAGTTGAAGGTCTCCCTCACGGGAACGGACGGCACCTCCGGGGTAGTCTGGACCTCCAGCGACAGCGGCGTGGCCGCGGTGGACAACACCGGCCTAGTCACTGCCATCGCCCCCGGCACCGCCACCATTACGGCTCAAAGCGGTGATGGCCTGGCCGCCAGCTGCATCGTACGCTGCCGCTGGGAGGACCCTTCTCAGCCACCGGTCCGTGTGGATCTGAGCGCCTTCGCCGACAGACTCCTGTCCCAATACGCATTCAGCGCGCAGGGCCCTGCTGAAGATGACTCCATTGACCAGCATCTCCCCGGCCTGACCTCCGTCAGTGCCCAGCAGTGTCTGGTCTACCTATGTCAGGAGCCAAAGAACAGTGAGGAGCTTATCCTGATTGAGGTCACCAACGCCGGCGACTTGGAGGCGGTCAAGTCCATCCTCCAGGCGCGCATTAACACCATGGTCAGCGGCGGCGCCTGGTTCCCCGATGCCGTGGAAGCTTGGACCCACAACAGCCGGGTGGTCTCCAACGGGAACTTTGTTATGCTGGTGGTCCACCCCCAATGCGATGCCATTGTGGAGGTATTCCACACCCTGTTCTGAGTTTACACCCATATACATAGCGGGGGAAGCCCCTGGGCTTCCCCCGCTTCTTGCCCTAAGTTAGCCGAATTTTGACGAGAGGTGACGGCCATGGTTTTCTCCACCCCGTATTTTTTGTTCCTGTATCTACCCGCTGTATTGTTCCTCTACTATATCTCCCCCTTCCGCTACCGGAACTTCATCCTGCTGGTGTTCAACCTGCTGTTCTACGGCTGGGGGGAGCCGGTGTATATCCTGTTGATGGTCTTCACCATCGTGCTGGACTACTTCGCCGGCATCATCGTCCAGCGGTGCAAGGACCGGGGCAATGACAAGGGCGCCCGCTGGGCGGTGGGCATCTCTCTGGGGCTGAACCTGGCCATCCTGTTTTTCTTCAAATACTGGGTGCTGGTGGCCTCCACCCTCCAGAGCTTCGGGCTGAACGTGCCCACCTTTGACCTGGTACTGCCCATCGGCATCTCCTTCTACACCTTCCAGACCATGACCTACCCGGTGGACATCTACCGGGGGGACGCGGAACTCCCCAAGAACCTCATCAACTTCGGCACCTTCGTCACCCTGTTCCCCCAGCTCATCGCCGGCCCCATCATCAAGTATAAGGAGCTGGCCGACCAGATGGCCTACCGCACCCACTCCCCGGAGCAGTTCGCCTCCGGCGTGCAGATGTTCACCATCGGCCTGGCCAAAAAGGTGCTGCTGGCCAACTCCATCGGACAGCTGTGGGACGTGTACCTGGCCACCCCGGGGTCGGAGCTGACCACCTTGGGGGCCTGGCTGGGCATTCTGGCCTTCTCCATGCAGCTCTACTTTGACTTCTCCGGCTACTCCGACATGGCCGTGGGCATGGGCCGGATGATGGGCTTCGAATTCCTGGCCAACTTCAACTACCCCTACCTGGCCAAGTCCGCCACCGAGTTCTGGCGGCGGTGGCATATCTCCCTAGGCAGCTGGTTCCGGGAGTACCTGTATATCCCCCTGGGGGGCAACCGGGTGAAGGTGCCCCGCCAGGTCTTCAACCTGTTTGTAGTATGGGCGTGCACCGGCATCTGGCACGGTGCCAGCTGGAACTTCCTCCTCTGGGGCCTGTACTACTTCCTGATCATTGTCTTTGAGCGTTTCTTTTTCTCCAAAGTGCTCAAGAAACTGCCTGGCTGGGTGGGCCATGTGTACGGCCTGTTCATCGTCATGGTGGGCTGGGCCCTGTTCGCCGTGGAGGACTTCACCGCCATGGGCCTCTACCTGAAAGCCATGTTTGGTATGGGGGCGGGGCTGATGGACGGAGACTTCCTGTATTACCTGCGCAACTACCTGCCTATCCTGGTCATCGCCATCCTGGCCGCCACCCCCCTGGCCGCCAGCCTGTGGAAGAAGCTGAGCGTCCGGGCCAGGCAGGTGGCCATCCCCATCCTGGTGTTGACTGGGCTGGCCCTGGCCACCGCCTACCTGGTGGACGGCACCTACAACCCCTTCCTCTATTTCCGCTTCTGATTGGGAGGTGCAGACATGAGCAAGAAATATTCCATTTTCATCACCGCGCTGTTCTGCCTGTTTATCTTCGGCTTCGGGATCGCCTTCCTGATCCTCCCCGACCGGGACTTCTCCGAGCAGGAGAACCGCTACCTCACCCAGTTTGAGGCCCCCACCCTGGAAAACGTCTTCGGGGAGAATGGCGAGTTCATGGCGGATTTTGAGAAGTACGTCAATGACCAGTTCCCCCTGCGGGACAGCTGGATCCACCTGAAGGCCTGGTCGGAGCGTCTGCTGGGCAAGCAGGAGAACAACGACGTCTACTTCGGCGGCGAGGGCCAGCAGACCCTCTTCGCCCAGTATACCAAACCCTCCGACCTGGCGCAGCGGGTGGACTATGTGAACCAGCTGGGGGCCAACGTGGATGTGCCCGTCTACTTCGCCCTCATCCCGGACAAGAGCTTCGTCTGGGCCGACCGCCTGCCGGACAACGCTCCCCTGGTGGATGACGGCTCCACCATCCGGGATGCCCAGGCGCTGGTGTCGGGTGATGTGAATTTCATCGACCTGTCCTCCGCCCTCAGCGGAGACAACGTGTTCTACCGCACCGACCACCACTGGTCTACCATGGGCGCTTACCAGGGTTATGTGGCCCTGATGAACGCCATGAACGGCGCCTACACCCAGCTGGACTCTGAGCCCACCCTGGTGTCCGATACCTTCTACGGCACCACCTGGTCCTCCTCCGGCGCCGGCTGGGTACGCCCGGACGAGATGTACACCTTGGTGCCCGAGGGCGGCCTGACCGGCAACACCACCGTCACCCGCTATCCCAACGGCTCCCCGGTGACCGGCTCCCTCTACGACCTGTCCCGGCTGGAGGTCAAGGACAAGTACTCCATGTTCCTGGGCGGCAACCAGGGCCTGTGCGTCATCCAGAATCCGGATGCCCAGGGCGGCAAGCTGCTGGTGGTCCGAGACTCCTACGCCGACTCCCTGGCTCCCTTCCTCTCCCTGGACTACCAGGAGGTCCACCTCTTCGACCTGCGGTACAACCGCACCTCCCTGCGGCAGTACGTGGCGGACAACGGCATCGATCAGGTGCTGGTGCTCTACTCCAACTCCAACTTCTCCACCGACAGCAACCTGGCCCTGCTGGGCTACTGATTCCCCTCTGACATAAGACATAAAATCCCCCGGAGGGGCGGCAAGAAGCCGCCTCTCCGGGGGATTCCTCGTTTCATCAAGCGCTGCTTTCCGGCTCAGCCGCCCAGGTATGCCTGCTTCACCGCCTCATTGTTGAGCAGTTCCTTTCCGGTTCCGGTAGCCACGATCTTGCCGGTCTCCAGCACATAGCCCCGGTCGGCCACGGACAGGGCCATCTGGGCATTCTGCTCCACCAGCAGGATGGTAGTCCCCGCCTGATGCAGGCGCTGGATGATCTCGAAGATCTGGTCCACCAGGATGGGGGCCAGACCCATAGACGGCTCGTCCAGCATCAGCAGTTTGGGGTTGGCCATCAGCGCCCGTCCCATAGCCAGCATCTGCTGCTCACCGCCGGACAGGGTCCCGGCGATCTGCTTCCGACGCTCCTTCAGCCGGGGAAACTGCTCATACACCCGCGCAATCCCCGGGTCCACCGAGGCGTTCGACTGGGTGAAGGCCCCCATCTCCAGGTTTTCCTCCACCGTCATCTGCAGAAAGATCCGCCGCCCCTCCGGCACCTGGGCCAGTCCCTGCGCCACAATCCTGTGGGCGGGCACCCCCACCAGGCTTTTCCCAAGGAATTCAATGGATCCGGTTTTGGAGTGGAGCAGGCCGGACACGGTGTTCAGAATGGTGGATTTCCCCGCGCCGTTGGCGCCGATGAGGGTGACGATCTCCCCGTCCCGCACCTCAAAGGATACCCCCTTGATGGCGTGGATGGCTCCGTAGTATACGTTGATGTCATTGACCTTCAGCATGGCTCAGCTCCCCCTCTTCTTGCCCAGGTAGGCCTCAATCACCGCGGGGTTGGCCTGGATCTCCTCCGAGGTACCCTTGGCGATGACCCGGCCGAAGTTGAGCACGCAGATGCCCTCACAGATCCCCATGACCAGGTTCATATCGTGCTCGATGAGGAGGATGGCAATCTGGAAGGTATCCCGGATCTTGACGATGTTCTCCATAAGCTCCGCAGTCTCAGAGGGATTCATGCCCGCCGCCGGCTCATCCAGCAGCAGCAGGGAGGGATTGGTGGCCAGGGCCCGGACGATCTCCAGCCGGCGCTGGGCGCCGTAGGGCAGGGAGCCGGCCTTATGGGCGGCCAGGTCCTGCATGTCAAAGATGGACAGCAGTTCCATCGCCCGCTCCCGGGCCGCCTTCTCCTGCCTCCAGTACTTGGGTAAGCGGAACACCCCGGTCAAAGCGGAGTATTTCTCCTGGTTGTGCAGTCCCACCTTCACGTTGTCCTCCACCGACATCTCGGAGAACAGACGGATATTCTGGAAGGTGCGGGCCACCCCCATACGGTTGATCTGGGCGGTGGTCTTGCCCGAGGTATCAAACCCGTCCAGCAGGATGGTACCCCGGGTGGGGTGGTAGACCTTGGTGAGCAGGTTGAACACCGTGGTCTTGCCTGCGCCGTTGGGACCGATCAGCCCGGCGATCTCCGTGCGGCCGATGGTCAGGTTGAAGTCGTCCACCGCCCGCAGGCCGCCAAAGTCGATGCCTAAGTGGCTGCACTCCAGGATGGGGGATTTGTCCAGATCCCGCTCGGGGATGATGGAGTGGCTGGGCACCGGCACCATCTTGCCCTTCTCAAACTTCTTAGCCATTCAGCGCCGCCCCCTTTCTTCTGGGAATGATTTTGCCCAGCAGGGCGCGCAGACGATCGTTGTGGGTGGCCAGCATCACCAGGATCAGCACAATGGCGTACACCAGCATCCGGTAGTCGGCAAACTGACGCAGGGCCTCGGGCAGAACGTAGAGCACCACGGCGGCGATGACAGAGCCCCACATGTTGCCCAGTCCGCCCAGCACCACGTAGACCAGCACCAGGATGGAGGTGTTGAAGTCAAACTGGGCGGCGCTGACGCTGGAGTAGTTCAGGCCAAACAGGGCCCCTGCCGCCCCCGCCAGGGCGGCGGATATCACAAAGGCGGTGAGTTTATACTTGGTCACGTTGATGCCCACGCTCTCAGCGGCGATGCGGTTGTCCCGGATGGCCATCACCGCCCGGCCGGTGCGGGAGCGCACCAGGTTGAGCACGATGACCAGGGTGATCATCACCAGTACGAACCCGGCAGTAAAGGTGGCGATCTTCTCATTGCCCGCCGCCCCCTGGGCGCCCTTGATGATCTCCACACCGTTCTCCGTCAGCCCCAGGTCGGCCATGACGCTGTTGCCGTCGTAGTTGAAGCGGATGTGCAGGCCGTTCTCGTCAAAGCCCACCAGCAGGCAGTTGATCAGCTCCTTGATGATCTCGCCGAAGGCCAGGGTGACGATGGCCAGGTAGTCTCCCCGGAGCCGCAGCACCGGCACACCCACGATGACCCCAGCCACGGCGGCCATCACCGCGCCCACCACGATGGCCAGTGCCAGCCGGGCCACGTCCCCCGCACCGGTGAAGCCCAGGCTCATGGAGGCGATGATACCGGAAAAGGCACCCACACTCATGAAACCCGCATGGCCCAGGGACAGCTCGCCCAGGATACCCACCGTCAGGTTCAGGGACACCGCCATGCAGATGTAGCAGCAGATGGGCACCAGCATGCCAGTCACCTGGCGGTTGAGCAGTCCCGCGCTCTGGCAGGCCATCACGACGGCAAAGGTCAGGATGACCCCCAGATAGGTGGCGTAGTCCACCTTGGTGACCGTCTTCATGTTCTTAAAGTAACCCTTCAACTTTCCGTCCGGCTTTCCCGCGCCGGTCGGCTTGCTCTGTTTCCTCATCTTGGCCACCTCACACTTTCTCGGGCACATACTTGCCCAGCAGGCCGGAGGGCCTCACCAGCAGCACCACGATGAGTACGGCGAAGACGATGGAGTTGGCCAGGTTGGTGGACAGGTACGCCCGGGCCATGGCCTCAATGACGCCCAGCAGTACCCCCCCCAGGAGAGCCCCAGGAATGGAGCCAATGCCCCCGAACACCGCGGCGGTAAAGGCCTTGATGCCGGGCATGGAGCCGGTGGTGGGTTGGAGCACCGGGGAGTAGGAGCACAGCAGCACCCCGGCAATAGCCGCCAGGGCCGAGCCGATGGCAAAGGTCATGGAGATGGTCCGGTTGACGTTGATGCCCATGAGCTGGGCCGCTCCCCGGTCCTCCGAGCAGGCCCGCATGGCCTTGCCCATCTTGGTCTTCGAGGTGAAGAGCGTGAGGGCCACCATGATGACGACGCACACGCCCACCGTCACCAGCATCACCCCGGAGACGTTCAGGCGGCCCAGGAACTCAGGCACCTCAAAGTCCACCAGGGAGGTGAAGTTCTTGGGCGTCGCCCCCCAGATGAGCTGGGCGGCATTCTGGAGAAAATAGCTCACGCCGATGGCGGTGATGAGCACCGCCAGGCTGCCCGCCTGGCGCAGAGGTCGGTAGGCCAACCCCTCGATGACCACGCCCAACACCGTGCACACCACCACGGCGAACACCACCGACACCCAGCCGGGCAGGCCCAGATAGGTGGTGGTGCAGAAGGATATGTACCCCCCCACCATGATGACGTCGCCGTGGGCGAAGTTCAGCATTTTGGCAATGCCATACACCATGGTGTACCCCAGGGCAATGATGGCGTAGATGCTGCCCAGGCTAATGCCGCTGATGAGGTATTGGAGAAATACCATGTCAGGATCACACCTCTCTCTTTTCTGTCTCCCAAAAGGAAAGCAGGGGCGGCTGTTCACCGCCGTCCCTGCAGATCTCGCTGCCTTGTGATGCGGGCAGCCAGCCGCCGGAGAGCCCCGGCGGCTGGCGCGCGCAGAAGAAGTTTCCTTGATCAGGCCACCTGGTAGGTGCCGTTCTCCACCACGTACACGTCGAAGGCCTTATCGACCTCGCCGGTAGCGACCCAGGACAGATCGCCGGTCAGGCCGTCCACGGTGATCTCAGTCATCACGGGGATCACCGCCTCGCAGATCTCCTCAGCGGTCATGTCGGAGGTGCAACCGGCCGCCTGGAGTGCGGTGTACAGAGTGTAGACACAGTCATAGCCGTCGGCGGCAAACTGGGTGGGTATGGAGCCGTAGGCCTCCTGATAGGTGTCCACGAAGGTGGCGTTCTCCTCCAGATCGGCGGAGAATGGGGTGAGCAACAGCATGCCCTCGGCCAGGGAGGTGTCGAAGCCCTCCACGCCCAGGATACCGTCCATGCCGTCGCAGCCGAACAGGGTGAAGTCATAGCCCATGGCCGCGCCCTGGGTCAGGATGACGGAGGCGGGGGTGTAGTAGATGGGGGCGAAGATCAGATCGGCCCCGGCGTCCCGCGCCCCGGTGAGCTGCACGGTGAAGTCCGTCTGGCTGTCGTTGGTGAAGGTACCGGTGTAGACGATCTCGCCGCCCAGCTCGGCGTACTCGGCGGCAAAGGCCTCATAGATGCCGGTGGAGTAGGCGTCGGAGTTGTTGTAGATGACCGCCACGGTGGCATCGGGCCGATTCTCAGACAGGTAGGTGGCGGCGCTGATGCCCTGGTTTGGGTCGGTGAAGCAGATCTGGAAGAAGTTGTCCTTGCCGTCGATCACGTCCAGCGAGGAGGCGGAGGGAGTGACGGCAAACACCCGATCATTATAGGTTTCCGCGGCCACGGAGACGGCAGGGCCGGTGGTGACCGGGCCGATGAGCATCTGCATCCCGCCGTCCATCAGGTTGTTATATGCGTTCACCGCGGTTTCCGCGTCGCTCACGTCGTCCTGCTGGCTGAGTTCAAACTGGATGTCGCCGCCCATGGCGTTGATCTCGTTCACAGCGATCTGGGCGCCCTGATACGCGGACATGCCGTAGCTGGCGTTTTCTCCGGTCAGCGGGCCGATAAAGCCGATCTGGAAGGTGCCGCCGGCCTCGCCGGAGCCGCCCCCCCCGCTCTCCTCGCTGACGGGGTCGCTGCTGGTGCCTGCAGAGGAATTCCCAGCGTCATCGCCGCCGCATCCAGCCAAAAGCCCAAAGCACATGGCGCCGGCAAGCAGCAGCGCCGCAAGATTCTTCTTTTTCATACTCTTTCCTCCTTATATCCCAGGGAGAACCTGCCGGCTCCGCCTGCAAGATTGTTGACAATTATATGCCCCACACCGATATTTGTCAACCGTGAAAATATACAACGGCCGTCCGGGCTGGATGGCCGCTGTAACCTATTATGACGGAAGCGCCCCCTTCAGACCACCAGGCCCCCATTGGGTGACACCACCTGCCCCGTCAGGAAGGACGCCTCCTCTGAGGCCAGAAAGGCAATGGTTCGCGCCACCTCCGCCGGCGTCCCGATCCTGCCAAGAGGCGTTTCTTCCGCCAATGCGGCCAGATCTTCCCCAGAGAGCTGGCCATTCATCTCCGTGCCGATCACTCCCGGTGCCACGCAGTTCACCCGGATATTCGATGGCCCAAGCTCCTTGGAAAGGGCCTTTGTGTAGGCGATTACCGCACCTTTTGTAGCGGAATAGGCCACCTCGCAGGAGCCCCCCACCTGCCCCCACATGGAGGAAACGGTGACGATGCTCCCCGCTTTCCGGTGGATCATGTGGGGAAGCACCGCTTGGCAGCAGTGGTGCACTCCGTCCACATTGACGGTGAAAAGCCGCCGCCAGCGTTCCTCGTCGATTTGACTGACTAATCCGGTCTCGGACACCCCGGCATTGCATACCAAAATGTCAAGTTGACAAAATTTTTCTAACACATTGTCAACCATTTCCTGGACCTGTCTCCGGTCCGCCACATCCGCCCGCACTGCCAGAGCCGGGACACCCATCCCGGACAGCTCCCGAACCAGCGTCTCGGCCCGGTCCCGGCTGCTCAGGTAGTTCACCGCTACCCCCCATCCCCGGCGTGCAAACTCCCGGGCTGCGGCGGCGCCAATCCCGCGGGAGGCGCCTGTAATCAGGGCATATTTCATCGGCCCGTTCTCCTTCCCGGCCGCCAGCTCTTCCAAGGAAGTACTGTCACGTCCATCCATATTGGACCCATCTTATCACGAAAGAAAATACTTGACAAGCGCAAGGCGGAACGCTATAATAACACTCGCCTATTCGTTTGGACGGTTAGCTCAGCTGGTATGAGCACCTGCTTGACGTGCAGGGGGTCACAGGTTCGAGTCCTGTACCGTCCACCAAAAGGAAGACGCGCATACTATATAGCGCGTCTTCCTTTTTGACTTTTTGCCTTCCCTCTGCGTTATTTCAATACTTTAAAAAGATCTTTGGGACCACATGGACACCATTTCTCTTAGGTCTACACATGCGGCACAAAAGTGTTGTTCCATGCGCCAATCCTATCGTTTTTCACGCTGCTTCACCTAAATACAACTGCCTCCCAAGCCGCTGTTTGCATAAGAAACAGAGGCTTTCCCTCTCTTGTCCAGTTATTACGGCGGTACCACAGTTCTCCCCTCCCTTGTCGGGCCGCCCTAAAAAAACAATTCGCCAAGTTTTTTCCATTTTCCTATTGCAATATGCACGTCTTGTGTTATTATGAATTCGGAGTTGTTGTGCGCTTTTTACAACAATCGCATACTTCTCCATCTCCTCTATTTTGCAACCGATGAAGGAGTGAGCCCATGAAGATCCAAGTCACGGAAACCATGCTGCGGGACGCCAACCAGTCGCTGATTGCCACCCGACTGCCCCTAAAGGAGTTTGAGCCCATTCTGAAGATCATGGATCAGGCGGGCTACGCCTCTCTGGAGTGCTGGGGCGGAGCCACCTTTGACTCCTGCCTGCGCTATCTGGACGAGGACCCCTGGGAACGGCTGCGCACGATTCGGCAGCATGTGAAGCACACCAAGCTACAGATGCTGCTGCGGGGACAGAACCTGTTGGGCTACAAACACTATCCCGATGATATCGTCCGGCGATTTGTCTCCAAGGCAGTGGAAAACGGCATCGATATCATCCGCACCTTTGACGCCCTTAACGACCCGCGCAGCATGGAGACGGCAGTAGATGCGGCCATCCGCGCCGGGGCCCACGTTCAGGGCGCCCTGTGTTACACCATCAGCCCCATCCACGATTTGGAGAGCTTCGTGAAGCTGGGAAAGAATCTGGAAAGCATGGGCTGCCACAGCGTGTGCATTAAGGACATGGCAGGCATCATGACGCCCAAGGTGGCCTTTGATCTGGTTTCCGCGCTGAAAGAAAGCATCCATCTCCCCATTGCAGTGCACACGCATAGCACTACTGGACTGGCCTCCATGACCTTACTCAAGGCTGCCGAGGCTGGGGCGGATATCATAGACTGCGCCATCTCCTGCTTCTCCGGCGGCACCTCCCAGCCCCCCACCGAGTCCATGCACTACGTCCTGAAAGAGATGGGGTTGGACACCGGGCTGCGGGAAGACCTGCTGAAGCAGATCAACGACTACTTCAAGCCCATCCAAGCCAAAGCGTTGGAGTGTGGCCTGCTCAACCCCATTGTTATGACCACTGAAACGGACGCTCTGACCTATCAGATTCCCGGTGGGATGCTATCCAACCTGGTGGCTCAGTTGAAGGCTCAAAATGCGCTGGAGCGCCTACCCGAGGTGTTGGAGGAAACCCCCCGGGTACGGGCAGACCTCGGCTACCCACCATTGGTCACTCCCTCCAGCCAGATGGTGGGGGTGCAGGCCGTGACCAACGTACTCACTGGCGCCAGGTACAAAATGGTCTCCAAAGAGATCAAAGCTTATCTTCGTGGGGAGTACGGCCGGGCTCCCGGCCCAGTGAACGAAGAGCTTCGCCGAAAGGTGCTGGGAGATGAGCCGGTGATCGGGGGTCGGTTTGCCGACACATTGAAGCCGGGATATGAGACGTGCAAGGCTGAGCTCGGGGATCTGGCCCGGTCGGAGGAGGATGTGCTCTCCTATGCCCTGTTTCCGGTGGTGGCAGAGGACTTCTTCAAAAAGCGCCTGGAGAAAGAGAGCCGCACGGTGACCTACTCCATTCAGAAAGCGTGAGGTGACGGGATATGTGGGACCAAACCATTGCAGAAACCCTGAACCTGTCCGAGCTGGGCATGGTGGTACTGCTGGCCCTTACCGTCGCCGTGCTGGCACTGCTGGCACAGCTTCTGTCCACCCGCCGGCAAAAACGGACCGCTCCTCCGGCTCCCCAGCCGGAGTCCACCCCTACGCCCCGGGCAGCGCCGACAGCGACCGCGCCTGAGTCTATCCCGGCACCTGCTCCTGTTGCCCCCCTGGGTCCAGTCTGTGTCCAATGCAAACTCATCCGCTGCGATGACCAGACGGCTGCGATCATCATCGCTATCGTCGCGGATACCCTGGGAGACGCATTCATCGGAAAGCAGGTCACATCCATCAGACAGCTGTAAGGTTGGAGGAATTATCCTATGAAATACATCGTGACATTGAACGGGAAGCGTTACGAGGTGGAGGTAGAGGATGCTCAGGCCACCCTCCTGCAAGTGACCGACGCTCCCAACCCGGCGCAGCCTGCACCCACGCCTGCACCTGCACCGGAACCCACGCCTACACCCACACCGGCACCCACGCCTGCACCTGCACCCACATCCGCACTTTCTCAGCCTCAGGCCGCCGGCGAGGCGGTCAGGGCTCCTATGCCCGGCACCATCGTGTCAGTGAAGGTCTCTCAAGGGGAAGCCGTGGCCAAGGGTCAGGTCCTGGTCGTCCTGGAAGCCATGAAGATGGAGAATGAGATCTCCTCTCCCCGGGCCGGCACCGTAGCCCAAATCCTAGTCAGCCAGGGCTCCAGCGTGCAAACCGACGCGACTCTGCTCATTCTGAGTTGAGCGGGCACGCCCACCGCCCCTGTTTTTTCCTTTTCTATTCCCCTTCCTCAGAGAAATCGAATATTTTGTGAACAAAGTTTACTTCTTTTGTGAACTTTAGCACTCTCCACTTGACAGTGCTAATTCTTGTGCTATACTGAAGATGTTCCAAGAGGAAAGGAGCAAAAGGCTCCTCCCCGCAGGGCATAAGATAAGTGTGTTGAATGGAGGTATGACTTATGTTGCCCAGCATTTTCAGTGAAAACCTGTTCGATGATTTCTTTGATGATGACTTTATGCGTTTCCCCGCCTGGGGTGGTCGCAATCCTCTATATGGCAAGCACGCCAAGAACCTGATGAAGACTGACGTGCGTGAGACCGAGAATACCTATGAGGTGGACATCGATCTGCCTGGCTTTAAGAAGGACGAGATCAAGGTCGACCTGAAGGATGGTTATCTCACCGTCAGCGCCGCCAAGGGATTGGACCGGGACAAGCAGGACAAGGATGGCAAGTATATCCGCCAGGAGCGGTATGCTGGCGCCTGTAGCCGCAGCTTCTACGTGGGTGACGTGGAATCCACTGACGTGTCCGCCAAGTATGAGGATGGCATTCTGAAGATCTCACTGCCTAAGCATGTGAAGAAGGAACTGCCCAGCAGCACCACCATTGCCATCAACTGAAAAAGGATCTGTTGAAGCATGTAGTCTTTTGGCCCCGGCCGAAAATTGATACGTGAAAAAGTTGCTAAGAACTGCCAACGCGGCGGTTTCTTAGCAACTTTTCTTTCACCTGTTTTTCAATTTGCGATTCGCCACAGACCCTTCCACATCCTGATCCGGAGCGGCTCCACTCCGGCATTCGGTTTGCTGGAGTAGGGCTGTCTTTCTTTGTCTATTCTCAAAATCACCGTTTGAGCCGATAGACTGGGTCCTGTTCCTCCCCGTCGACGGTTAAAATTCCTTTGGCTGTGAGTTCCTCTAGAAGTACGCGCACCTGGGCGGGCTCCGCCTCCAGTAAAGCGGTCAGTTCGGCGCGCCCCGCAGCCACGTGGTCTGTAAGATATTCAATGATGGCTGCCCGTTGGACCGGGTGTTCCGAACCCATCTGGGAGGCCGTCCCATACTCCTTCTCCTCCCTGGTCCGGAAGGGAAGCTCCAGCACCGTTCGGTCTGGAGAGAACGTCTCTCGAATGACCGGCGCTGCCCACCCCTGTTTTCTCCATGTGAGATAGATACGGGGAAGCCCGCCCCCCATACCTTCGCCGCCTCCGATCAGATTGAACAGGCGACCCAGCCCCTCGTTCCTGGGATCTGAGACACCCCCATTCCGTGCTGTCTCCACCTCAATGCGGAATCCCCCCGGATTGGAGAAGGTGACACCATCCTGCCCAATCCGGACCTCCACTCCGCCGCAGCCACGGTAATCCGCGTTGACCAGGCAGTTCACCAGTGCTTCCCTCACTGCTCGTTCTACTTCATCCCCACCCGGTAGGCGCTGCCGGGCCGGAACGTCCCGTTCCCCTCCGTGGAGGCAGTCACACACTTGACCATAGAAGTCACAGAGGTTTCCGCTCCACCCGCCGGAGCGCGAGTCCAGCTCCTTACTTCTGCCAGTCTCATCCCAGTAACGCAGGTGGAAATCCGGGAACAGCCCTCTGATGGACCGCTCCCCACCAAACATCAGCAGTCCCGCCGCCGTCGGATGGTCCACACCGTCTTTCCCCCGCTCTGTCGCCCCGCAGCGGCGAAGAAACTCCCAATCGGTCAATTCTTCCCACACATAGCCTGGGCGCAGCGCCTGCATCTGAGCGCGGTACCGTCGGATGGTCCCCTCATTCAGAGCCGCCATCTCCAGCTCCTCCAGCGCTGTCATGTCCCAGGTGCGGGCTGCGGCGTCCCGCAGCATGCCCTCTACCTCCTCCCGCGTGCAGCGATAGTCCCCTTCTCCGTTGCGGCGATAGGAGCCGGTCATGGGATCTCCATCCATGTACACTGGGCGGTCCAGGCGTTGGGCCCGAGGCACCGTGATGACAATGATCCGCTTGCCCCCCACCCGCTGGATCTCCACCTGCTGATCGGTCAAAATGTTGACGCTGACCTTTCTGGGATCGCTGATTCGCTCCCAGAACTGCTGGATCATTTCCTCCGGCGCCGGTAGATCCACCGCGTGAAGCGATCGGTCCGGATACTCCTCCACTCCCAACAGAATGACCCCACCCAGCGTGTTGGCAAAGGCACAGTAGGTCTCCCAAATACTATGAGGCAGTCCTCCAAGCGCCTTTTTGGCCTCAATCCGGTTATTTTCCCGGTACTGCTCCAGATTGGCAAAGTCGATCATATCCACTCCCCGCCTTCTCCCGGTTTCCTATTCCCCACCATACCATGAAAGCGTCCTTCACGTCAACGGATCCGGTCTTCTTCTTGACAAGCCGACCCTCTCTGATAAACTATTGTCTGAGAGAGGAGGCCCCCCGCATGACCATTCTGTGCTTTGGTGATTCCAATACTTTTGGCTATGATTCCAGATCCCACCTTGGGGATCGCTATCCCAAAGAGGTCCGCTGGACCGGGCTGCTGGCCGCATGCACCGGATGGGCCATCCTAGAGGCCGGGCAGAACGGCCGGGAAATTCCCTGCCGCCCATGGGAACTGGACGATCTGACGCACCGGGCCAGACAGGCCGATATAACCGTGATCATGCTGGGCAGCAACGACCTGCTCCAGTCCCCGGATTTCCAGGCAGAGGACGTCAGCCTGCGGATGGAGGTGTGCCTGAGCCATCTGCTGCAAACCCGCGCCCCCGCCTCCCTCCTCCTTATCGCGCCGCCCCCCATGGTATCGGGCAGCTGGGTAGCAGGAGATCGCCTGCCCCGAGAGTCCGCCCGGCTGGCCAGGTGCTACCAGGCTCTGGCTCAGCGCTTGGGCACTTCCTTCGCCGACGCCGGGACATGGCAGGTGGAGCTGCTGTCGGACGGCGTCCACTTCTCCCCCGCAGGACACCGGGCTTTTGCAAACGGCGTTCTACCGGTACTGCAATCGCTGGCAGTACGGCTCCTCTGATCCAGCCCGCAACGATCAGCATTTCCGCATTTTTACCTGTCCTTTACTCATTTAGATACTCATCCATCGCATTTTGTGTTAGAATGAAGCCATCCATTTCCGATGGGGAGGCCCCTCTATGAAAACCGCCATCTGCTACCTCTCCCAGCACCATGGGAACACTTTGAAAGTCATCCGGGCCATGGCTGAAACGGGCAGCGTGGACCTGATCGACATCACCGCTCCCACCCCTCCGGATCTGGCCGGATATGATTTGGTGGGCTTTGCCTCCGGCATCTACGCCTTCGAGTTCCACCCCAAGGCGGTGGAATTTCTCAGGGAACACCTGCCCCAGGGCAAACGGGTGTTCTTTATCTACACCTATGGAGGCGCCAAAGGTACCGGAACTAGGGCCATTGCCCAGGCCGCCCGGGAGAAAGGTGCGGAAATTTTGGGCGAGTTCGGCTGCCGGGGCTACGTCACCTATGGCCCTTTCAAGCTGCTGGGCGGCGCCGGAAAGGGCCGCCCCAACGGGGAAGACCTGGACAGGGCCGGGGCATTTTTCGCCTCCATTGCGGAAAAGATCGTCTGATCTCCTTTGGCCCATATCGGATCGGAGGTGTCTGCCGTGACCGTCCCAGAATACTATGAACCGGACCTGTTGTCTTTCTTTGACGGACACCCGCTGGAACTCTCTCTATACCAAGCGCTCTTTTCCCGGCTGGACCGTCTTTGTCCTGACGCATCGGTCAAGGTACAAAAGAGCCAGATCAGTTTTTACTGCCCTCGTCTGTTTGCCACCGCCTCCCTGCCCGCCCGCCGGCGGAAGGAATGGCCTGAGCGCTGCCTGGTTATCACCTTTGGCCTGGAGCACCAACTGGAATCCCCCCGGGTGGCTGTGGCGGTGGAACCCTATCCCAACCGGTGGACCCATCATGTTTTGGTTGCCCGGGAAGGGCAGATTGACGATGAGCTGCTGGGCTGGCTGGAGGAGGCCCACCGCTTTGCCCGGGAGAAACGGCCCCGCCGGAGGCAGACATGACGGAAAGGGCCTGGAAACCGCAC